>CAZRGD010000007.1:2356-19235 GCA_964599505.1 uncultured Nitrospirota bacterium
CATCGGTCGCACAGCGGCTATGCGCCACGTCTTCGAGCAGGTGCGGCAGGTGGCGAAGTGGGATACCACGGTGCTCATCCGCGGCGAGTCAGGGACCGGTAAGGAGCTGATCGCCAACGCGATCCACTACAACTCGCCTCGCGCCAGCGGTGCCTTCGTGAAGCTCAACTGTGCCGCTCTGCCGGAAACCTTGCTCGAGTCCGAGCTCTTCGGCCACGAGAAGGGCGCCTTCACCGGCGCCGTGCGTGCGCGGCGGGGGCGATTCGAGCAGGCCGACGGAGGGACCCTCTTCCTCGACGAGATCGGCGACATCTCCCCCGCTTTTCAGGCGAAGCTCCTGCGGGTGGTGCAGGAGGGGGAATTCGAACGGGTGGGGGGAGGCTCCACCGTGGTGGTCGATGTGCGCATCCTCGCCGCGACCCACCGCGACTTGGAGGCGGCGGTCGCGGCCGGGGAGTTCCGGGAGGACCTCTACTACCGCCTCAACGTCGTGCCCATCACCATGCCCCCCCTGCGGGAGCGCATCGAGGATATTCCGGAGCTCGCCCACTTTCTGGTCGCCAAGATCGCCCGCCACCAGGGACGCGAGCTCGTGCTCACCGACAGCGCCGTGCGCCTCCTCCTACGCCATGGCTGGCCCGGCAACGTGCGCGAGCTGGAAAGCTGTCTCGAACGGGCCGCCATCATGGGCGCCGATGGGCGTATCGATCGTCACGCCGTCGTCCTCGCCGGCGTAGAGGAGAAGCTCGTCACCACCCCCTCCCTCGCTGGCGCCGCGGGCAACGCTGCCGCCACCGACCTCTCGGACCCCTCCCTCGATGAGCGCGAGCGGGTGATCGCCGCCCTGGAGCAGGCCGGCTGGGTCCAGGCCCGCGCCGCCCGCCTCCTCGGGATGACCCCGCGCCAGATCGCCTACCGCATCCAGCGGCTGAAGATCCAGGTGCGGCGGATCTAGGAGCCTGTCGGCTTTGCGACAAGTGTCGGTTTCGCACCCGGCGGAATAGCCACACCGGGAGGCGGCGAGGTGGACGAGAGGGCGCAATTTCAACCGCTTCGCCGCGATGTCAAGGTGGCACGCCATTTGCGGTTGCAGCGTCGAACCCCCTCTGGAAGGACGCTGCCATGGCTTTACAACGGCTGGATTTGAGGATGTCGCGAAGTGCCGCGCAGTCGACCCGCCGGCGTGGCTGCGGCGGTGGGCTGCGCGGGGAGCCGTGCGGTGGCTGGGTGGAGCTCCCGGAGGAGGTGGCGCGCAAGGTCCACGACCATCCGTGCTACTCCGCCGACGCGCACCACTACTACGCCCGCATGCACCTCCCCGTGGCGCCGCGATGCAACCTCCAGTGTCACTACTGCAACCGCAAGTTCGACTGCGCCAACGAGTCGCGCCCCGGGGTCACCTCCGAGCTGCTCTCCCCACAGGAGGCGGTGCGCAAGGTGCAGAGAGTCGCGGCGCTCATACCGCAGCTCTCGGTGGTGGGGATCGCCGGACCCGGCGATCCCCTGGCGAACGTGGAGCGTACCTTTGCCACCCTCCGGGGGGTGCGCGAGGCGGCGCCGGATTTGAAACTCTGCCTCTCCACCAACGGCCTTGTGCTGCCGCAATACGTAGACGCGCTGGTGGCGCTCGGCGTGGACCACGTCACCATCACCATCAACGGCCTCGATCCGGAGATCGGCGCTCGGATCTACTCTTGGGTGTTGTGGGAGGGGCGGCGCCTCGATGGTGTCGTCGGTGCGGCACGGCTCATCGCCCAGCAGCAGCGAGGGCTGGCCATGCTGGTGGCACGCGGGGTCCTGGTGAAGGTCAACTCGGTGATGATCCCCGGGGTCAACGACCACCACCTCGAGGAGGTGAGTCGGCGGGTGCGCAAGGCGGGCGCATTCATCCACAACATCATGCCCCTGGTGGTGGCGCCGGAGCACGGGACCCACTACGGCCATGTCGGCCAACGGGGGCCGACCCACGCGGAGGTGCGTGCGCTCCAGGATCGCTGCGGCGCCGACATGGCGATGATGCGCCACTGCCGCCGCTGCCGCGCCGACGCGGTGGGGATGTTGGGGGAGGATCGCAGCGCCGAGCTCAGCCTCGCGGCCCTGCAAGAGGTGGAGGTGGACTATCCGGCGGTGATGCTCCGTCGCGCCCGCCACCATCGGGCGATCGAGGTGCAACGGGCCGCGCGTCGCGCCGCCGTGGCAGGGGAAGAGGGTGCAGAGCCGCCGCCTTCACCGATCACCGTTGCCGTGGCTACCGCCGGCGGCGGGCTGGTGAACCAGCACTTCGGACGCGCCACCGAGCTGCTCGTCTACGAGGCATCGGCCCGCGGCGTCTACCTCGTGGGGCCCCGGACCACCGGTCGCTACTGCCACGGCGGCCTCTCCTGGGATGCTGGTTCAGGAGACGCCCTGGCCCCCACCCTCGCCGCCCTCGACGGCTGCGACGCCCTCCTCTGTGCCCAGATCGGTGACCTCCCGCGCCACGGCCTGGAGGCGGCCGGTATCCATGTCGAGACGGGCCACGCCATGGCCCCGATCGAGACGGCGGTGGCGGCACTCTGGCGCGGGATGGCCGCGGTGCCTACCCCGTGACTGATATGGAGGGAGACGCCACGCGCCCCCCTCGCCAGCCGGCGCGTGTCCGGCTGGCTTCACCCCTCGTGGAGGTCGGGCGATCGTCCGACCTCAGACCGCGTGGCGCGTCCCGCGCCAGACGGTCTTTTGGAGCCACCACCATGTTTCAGCCACCACCACGCGAAACGCGCTCTTCTCCACTGCCCCTCGTGTCGACGGCGTCCGGCCTGCTCGCCACCGGGGTGGCCCGCCCAGGACGGGAGGCGGTGTACGCCGGCCTCCTCGCGGCGAGCCGCGGCCGGGCCAATGACATCTACCTCGCCCGCCTCCTCGTGAGCCACACCACCGGCGCCGGGGCGCTGTCGCGCTGGCTGGGGCTCGGCGAGGCCGCCTTCGGGGAGATGATGGCATGCTGCTTCCCCGGCGTCGCACTGCCCGTCGAGCCACCCCTCCGCCCGACCGCACCACCGGCGCGCGCCGAAGAGCGCGCCGAGCTGCGCGCCCTCATGCTGAGCCAGCGCACGGGACGGGACCGCGCCGAGGTGTGGATCGCGGCCATCGTCGCAACTGCCTGCATGGCCCCTGACCACCTGTGGCACGATCTCGGCCTCTGGTCACGGGCCGACCTCACCGCCCTCATGTGCCACAACTTCCCGCGCCTCGCCGCCCGCAACGATCGTGGCATGAAGTGGAAGAGGTTCCTCTACAAACAGCTCTGCGAGCAGGAGGGGATCTACACCTGCCGGGCGCCGTCGTGCGACGTGTGTGCGGACTTTGAGTTGTGCTTCGGCCCGCAGGGGTGAACGGCGTCGCAGTGGGGTGAGATCACGTCTCTGATCTTTACATCAGTGACAGCGCCACCTCGTAGACACCCCCGATCACTACGTACTCCTCCTCGCCCTTGAGCAGGCCGGGGAGCAGGTGGTTGTAGAAGAAGATCTTGGCCACCGGGACCTCCGCTTCGAGGGCGGAAGAGGTGGGGGTGGAGGCGTAGGAGTCTGTCCGGTGCCACGCCCACCCGAAAAACCAGGTGCCGTTTTTTCGTGCACCGCATGGAGACCGACATGCCAGCCATGACACGCAAAGAGAGCGAGGCGCTCATCGACGAGGTGCTCGAGCTCTACCCGCAGGAGGCGAAGGAGGAGCGGGCGAAGCACCTGGCGGTGACCGACCGCACGTGGGCCTCGTGCGACGGCTGTATCACCGCCAACCGCAAGTCCCTGCCCGGGGTGATGACCTCGCGTGGCTGCGCCTACGCCGGCTCCAAGGGGGTGGTGTGGGGGCCGGTGAAGGACATGGTCCACCTCTCCCACGGCCCGGTGGGGTGCGGCCAATACTCGCGCGCCGGGCGGCGCAACTACTACACCGGGACCACCGGCGTGGACACCTTCGGCACCATGGACTTCACCTCCGACTTCCAGGAGCGCGACATCGTCTTCGGCGGGGACAAGAAGCTGGCCACGCTCATCGACGAGATCGAGACCCTCTTTCCGCTGAACCGCGGGATCACCATTCAGTCTGAATGCCCGGTGGGGCTGATCGGTGACGACATCGCCGCGGTGGCGCGAGAGAAGGGGGAGGAGATCGGCAAGACCATCGTGCCGGTCCGTTGCGAGGGGTTCCGCGGCATCTCCCAGTCCCTGGGCCACCACATCGCCAACGACAGCATCCGTGACTGGGTGATCGAGAGCGGCAATGGCGACGACGCCTTCGATGCGACCGACTACGACGTGGCGATCCTCGGCGACTACAACATCGGCGGCGACGCCTGGGCCTCGCGGATCCTGTTGCAGGAGATGGGGCTGCGGGTGGTCGCCCAGTGGTCCGGCGACGGCACCCTGGCGGAGATGGTGCGCACCCCGAAGGTGAAGCTCAACCTCATCCACTGCTACCGGTCGATGAACTACATCGCCCGCCACCTGGAGGCGCAGTACGGCACCCCGTGGCTGGAGTACAACCTCTTCGGCCCGACGAAGATCGAGGCGAGCCTGCGGCAGATCGCGGCGCGCTTCGATGCCACCATCCAGGAGGGGGCCGAGCGGGTGATCGAGCGCTACCGCCCCCAGTGGCAGGCAGTGGTGGAGCGGTATCGGCCGCGTCTGGAGGGCAAACGGGTGATGCTCTACGTCGGCGGCCTGCGGCCGCGCCACACCATCGGCGCCTACGAGGACCTGGGCATGGAGGTGGTGGCCGCCGGCTACGAGTTCGCCCACGAGGACGACTACGAGCGCACCCTCAAGGAGCTCGGCGACGCCACCCTCCTCTACGACGACGCCACCGGGATCGAGCTGGAGCGCTTCGCCGAGCGCATCCGACCGGACCTCGTGGGCGCCGGGATCAAGGAGAAGTACCTCTACCAGAAGATGGGCATCCCCTTCCGGCAGATGCACTCGTGGGACTACTCCGGCCCGTATCACGGCTATGACGGCTTCGCCATCTTCGCCCGCGACATGGACATGACGGTGAACAACCCGTGCTGGGCACAGCTCCGCGCACCATGGAGGTAGGCGCCGCGTCCCGCGGCGATGCCGGCCCGCAGGGCCGGTGAGGCCTTACGGCCCCGTCCCGCGGCGCCCAGCCGTGGATCGGCCGACCTCGAACGGTGCAGTACCCGCTCGCGGCGATCTCCGCTCACCGCACCGAACCCACCCGCCACATGGACCTCGAAAAGGAATCCCCATGAGCCAAGACGTCGCCCACATCGAGCCCTGTTTTCCCCTCTTCCTGCACGACGACTACGTGCAACTCCTGGCGGACAAGCGCGCCCGCTTCGAGGCGGCGCCGAGCGCCGAGCGTGTCGAAGATGTCTTCGAGTGGACCACCACCGAGGCGTACCAGGAGCTCAACTTTCAGCGCAAGGCGCTCACCATCGACCCGGCGAAGGCGTGTCAGCCCCTGGGAGCGGTCCTCTGCGCCCTCGGCTTCGAGAAGACCCTGCCCTACGTCCACGGCTCGCAGGGGTGTGCCGCCTACTTTCGTACCTACTTCAACCGCCACTTCAAGGAGCCCGTGGCGTGCGTCTCCGACTCGATGACCGAGGACGCCGCGGTCTATGGGGGGCGCAAGAACCTCTACGCCGGGCTGGAAAACGCCTACACCCTGTACAAGCCGGAGATGATGGCGATCTGCACCACCTGCATGGCTGAGGTGATCGGCGACGACCTGAGCGGCTTCGTCGCCGGCGCCCGGAACGAGGGCCACATCCCCGCCGAGCTCCCCCTCCCCACCGCCCACACCCCGAGCTTCGTGGGCAGCCACACCACCGGCTGGGACACGATGCTCGAGGGGGTATTGCGCGAGCTCACCGCCGGCCGGATAGAGGACAAGGAGGTGGGGAGCAGCGGCAAGCTCAATCTCGTGCCGGGCTTCGATACCTACCTAGGCAACTTCCGGGTGATCCACCGGATGCTCGATGAGATGGGCATCGCCCACACTCTCCTCTCCGATCCCTCCGAGGTGCTCGATACCCCGGCGGACGGTACCTACCGCATGTATGCCGGCGGCACCCCGCTGGCGGCGGTGGCCGACGCCCCGAACGCGATCGACACCCTCTTCCTGCAGCCGTGGCAGTCGGACAAGTCCCGCAAGCTCGTGCGCAATACCTGGAGCCACGAGGCCAAGGTAATCGACATGCCCATGGGGCTCGCGGCGACGGATCGCTTCCTGATGGATCTCTCCGAGCTCACCGGCCTCCCCATCCCCGCCTCCCTGGAGCGGGAGCGCGGGCGGCTGGTGGACATGATGACCGACTCCCACGCATGGCTCCACGGCAGGCGCTTCGCCCTCTGGGGGGACGCGGACTTCGTCATGGGCATGACCCGCTTCCTCCTGGAGCTCGGCGCCGAGCCGCTCCACATCCTCTGCCACCACGCCACCAAGCGGTGGCAGCGGGCGCTCGAGGCGATGCTCGCCGACTCGCCCTACGGCCGGCAGGCGAAGGTCTACCGCGGCAAGGATCTGTGGCACATGCGCTCGCTGCTCTTCAGCGACCGGCCGGACTTCATGATCGGCAACTCCTACGGCAAGTACCTGCAGCGCGATACACGCCACAAGGGGGTCGAGCACGAGGTGCCGCTGATCCGCATCGGCTTCCCCATCTTCGACCGCCACCACCTGCACCGCATGACCACCCTCGGCTACGAGGGGGCGATGTACCTCCTCACCACCCTGGTGAATGCCGTCCTCGAGCGCCTCGACCAGGAGACCTGCGAGCTCGGCACCACCGACTTCAACTTCGACCTGATTCGCTGATCCCGGAGGATCCCATGTCCATGTTCATCGACCCCGACGAGTGTATCTCCTGCGGCGAGTGCGAGCCCGAGTGTGCCCGCAGCGCCATCCGTGAGGGTGCCATGGCCTTCGAGATCGATACCGCGAAGTGCACCGAGTGCGCCGGCGAGGCGGATGAGCCCCAGTGTGCGGAGAGCTGCCCCGTCGGCTGCATCCACCCCCTGGAGGCAGCGTGATGTCGCCCGCGGCTGGCAGCGACGGCAGCACGCGGGTGGCGTGTGGCTGCAACGGTGGCGATCGTCTCGATGGCCACTTCGGCTCCTGTGAAGGTTTCCAGATCTACGACGTCTCGGCCGACGGGGTGCGGCCCGTGGAGCTGCGGCGGCTGGGAGCCTCCCCGCCGGGCGTCGACAAGACCCGCTTGCGGGTAGAGCGGATCGCCGACTGCGACCTCCTCTTCGTCAGCGGGATCGGAGGGCCGGCGGCGGCGCGGGTGGTCGCTGCCTCCATCCACCCCATCAAGGTAGCGGACGACGGCGATGCCCGGGCACGGCTCGCGGCGCTGCAGGCGGTGCTCGCCCGCACGCCGCCGCCGTGGCTGGTCAGGGCGATGCGACGTCGTTGCCGGTCGGAGCGGGAGGTGACTCCGTGAAGAGACAGGAGATCGCTGCGCTGCTCGACGAGCCGGCGTGTGGTCACAACCACCAGGGCCACGGTGGCTGTGCGCGGCCCCAGCCGGGTGCGGCGGCCGGTGGCTGTGCCTTCGACGGGGCGCAGATCGCGCTGTTGCCGATCGCCGACGTCGCCCACATCGTCCACGGCCCCATCGGCTGTGCCGGTGTCTCCTGGGATGGGCGCGGCAGCCGCACCACCGGTCGTGCCCTCTATCGCCTCGGCATGACCACCGACCTGAGCGAGCAGGAGGTGATCATGGGCCATGGCGAGGCGCGGCTGCGGGCCGCCATCGGCCAGGCGATCCGCGACCAGCGACCGGCCGCGGTCTTCGTCTACAACACCTGCGTGACGGCGCTCATCGGCGACGACCTGGCAACGGTGTGCCGGGAGGAGGCCGAACGGTGGGGGGTGCCGGTGGTCCCGGTGGATGGAGCCGGCTTCTACGGCAGCAAAAATCTGGGCAACCGTATCGCTGGCGAGACGATGCTCACCCATGTGGTCGGTACTCGCGAGCCTGCGCCGATCCCGGCGGCGGCGAAGCGGGAGGGGATCACCGTCCACGACATCAACCTCGTGGGTGAGTTCAACATCGCCGGCGAGATGTGGGCCGTGCTGCCGCTCCTCGACGAGCTCGGCCTGCGGGTGGTGGGCTCCCTCTCCGGGAACGCCCGCTTCCGCGATGTGCAGACCCTGCACCGTGCGGAGGTGACCATGATGGTCTGCGCCAAGTCGATGGTGAACGTCGCCCGCACGCTCGAGGAGCGCTACGGCATCCCGTGGTTCGAAGGCAGCTTCTACGGCCGCCGGGACATCGCCCAGACCCTGCGCGACTTCGCCCGCATCCTCGATGACCCGGCGCTTACAGAGCGTACGGAGGCGCTCATCGCCCGTGAGGAGCGGCGGCTGGAGGCAGCGTTGGCGCCGTGGCGTCCGCGCCTCACCGGCAAGCGGGCGGTCCTGTACACCGGCGGCGTGAAGTCGTGGTCGGTGGTCTCCGCCCTCCAGGATCTCGGGATGGAGGTGGTCGCCTGCGGCACCAAGAAGTCCACCGAGTCGGACAAGGCACGTATCCGTGAGCTGATGGGCGACGACGCCATCCTCATGGAGAACGGCGACCCCCGGACCCTCCTGGAGACCCTCCATGCCCAGGGTGGGGATCTGCTCATCGCCGGCGGGCGTAACATGTTCACCGCCTTGAAGGCGCGACTGCCCTTCCTCGATATCAACCAGGAGCGCGAGGTCGCCTACGCCGGCTACGACGGCATGGTGGCCCTGGCGCACGAGCTTGTGCGCACCCTGGAGAGTCCCATCTGGGAGTCGTTACGGCGGCCCGCACCGTGGGTGGCACCGCCCGCGCGCCCCGCCGCACCGGCAGCCCGAGCGCGCATCCGGCGCGCCGCGCGTCCCCTCGTGGTTGCCCCCCTGAAGCTCAGCCCCACCCTCGGGGCGATCCTCGCCTTTCTGGGGATCGCCGAGGCGATCCCCATGGTACATGGCTCCCAAGGCTGCTCCGCCTTCGCCAAGGTCTTCCTCGTGCGCCACTTCCGTGAGCCGATCCCCCTCCAAACCACCGCCATGGACCAGGTGAGCACGGTGATGGGCCCCCTCGACAACGTCGTACAGGGGGTCGTGACCCTGTGCGAGCGGTACCGGCCGCGGCTCATCGGCATTCCCACCACGGGGCTCTCCGAGGTCCAGGGGAGCGACGTGGCCATGGCGGTGCGAGAGGTGCGTCGTACCCACCCGGAGCTCGACGATGTGGCCGTGGTGGGAGCCGCCACCCCCGATTTCGCCGGCGGCCTGGAGCGTGGCTACGCCGCCGCGGTCCACGCCCTCCTCGACGCCCTCGTCCCGGAGTCCTCGTCCGCAGTGGGACACCGGCCGCGGCAGGTGAACCTCCTCGCCGGCCCGTCGCTCACCCCCGGCGACGTGGAGGAGATCAAGACGATGGTCGAGGCCTTCGGTCTGGTGCCGGTGGCGGTGCCCGACCTCGCCGACTCGCTCGACGGCCACCTCGGGGACGAGGAATTCACCGCCGGCACCGGTGGTGGCACGCCGGTGGAGCGGTTCACCACCCTGGCCCAGGCTGCGGCGACGGTGGTGGTCGGCAGCTCCCTCTACCCGGCCGCGGACCTCTTGCGGGCACGCACCGGCGTGGCCGATTACCGCTTCGACCACCTCTTGGGGCTCGATGCCGTCGATCGGCTGACCATGGTACTGCGGGAGATCGCCTCCGGTGAGGTGCCGGCGGCGGTGGCACGCCAGCGGCGCCAGCTCGCCGATGCCATGCTCGATGCCCACTTCTTCCTTGGCCAGAGGCGGCTGGCGATCGCCGCCGAGCCGGAGCTGCTCCATGCCTTCAGCCACCTCGCCGCCTCCATGGGGGCGACGGTGGTGGCGGCGGTCTCTCCGACCGACGCGCCGGTGCTGGCGCGGGTGGCCGCAGAGGAGGTCGCCATCGGCGACCTGGCGGAGCTAGAGCAACGCGCTCGGGCGGGGGGCGCCGATCTCCTCCTCAGCAACTCCCACGCCGCCGTGGTGGCGGCGCGGCTCTGCATCCCCCTGCTGCGCATCGGCTACCCACAGCACGATCGCCTGGGCGGCTACCGACGCACCTGGGTCGGCTACCGCGGCAGCCGCCGGACCCTCTTCGACCTCGCCAACCTCCTTCCGCACCGGGAGCTTCCGCCCTACCGCTCGATCTATGCGGGAGACTGAGGGCTCGCCCATGGTCACCATCAACGACACCACCCTGCGTGACGGCGAGCAGAGCGCCGGCGTCGCCTTCACCCGGGAGGAGAAGCTCGCCATCGCCCGGGGGCTCGATCACCTGGGGGTCCCCGAGCTCGAGGTGGGGATCCCCGCCATGGGCCACGACGAGCGCGCCGCGATCCGCGCGGTGGCGGCGCTCGGGTTGCAGGCGCGGCTGATGGTCTGGAGCCGGATGCGCGATGACGACCTGCGCCAGTGCGTCGGGCTCGACGTGGAGATGGTGGATTTGTCGATCCCGGTGTCGGAGCAGCAGATACGCCACAAGCTGCGGCGAGATCGCGCCTGGGTCCTGCGCCGGATCGAGCGTCAGGTGCAGGCGGCGCGACGGTTGGGGTTCGCGGTGTGCGTCGGCGCCGAGGACGCCTCGCGCGCCGATCCCGACTTCCTGCTGCAGGTGGCGCGGGCGGCGGAACGGGGCGGGGCCCAGCGGTTACGGCTCGCCGACACGGTGGGGGTGATGGAGCCCTTTGCCACCGCCGAGACCTTCGCCCGCCTGCGCCGGGCGGTCGACCTGGAGCTGGAGATGCACGCCCACGACGACCTCGGCCTGGCCACCGCCAACACCCTGGCCGCGGTGCGGGGCGGAGCGACCCACGTCAACACCACCGTCCACGGCCTCGGCGAGCGTGCCGGCAACGCCCCCCTGGAGGAGGTGGTGGTGGGGCTGCGCCAGCTCTACGGCGTCGAGAGCCGTATCGACCTGCACCCCCTGCCCGCTCTCTCGCGTCTGGTCACCGCCGCCTCCGGCCGCACCCCCGGTTGGCAGAAGAGCCTGGTGGGGGAGGGCGCCTTCACCCACGAGTCGGGTATCCACGTGGACGGCCTGCTCAAGGATCCCCACAACTATCAGGGCGTCGACCCGGCGCAGGTGGGCCGCGCCCACCGGCTGGTGCTCGGCAAACACTCGGGCAGCCAGGCAATCGTCTGGGCCTACCGCCAACTCGGTCTCTCCCTCAGCCGCGAGCAGGCGACCTCTCTCCTGCCGCACCTGCGCCGCTTCGCCACCCGCTACAAGCGGGCCCCGGAGCCCCACGAGCTGGAGCGCCTCTACCGGTCACTCCTGTCTCTGGAGGTGGAGCCACGCACCGCCGCCGCCCTGCGGTCTGGGGCGATTTGACGGATCGGGGTTACCCCGTAGCCTGCATTTCTCGCCATGAGCAAGAGACTTCTCGTGTTGCAGCATGTCGCCTGGGAGGGGCCGGGCCGGTTTCTCCGGGAGGCGGCAGCGGAGCGGCGCGTCGTCCTCGACGTCTGCCACGTCTACCGCCAGCCCCTGGCGGTGAACCGTGACGACTACGACGGCTTTCTCCTCCTGGGTGGAGGTCCCAACGTGGACGAGGAGGATCGTTACCCCTTCCTGCGTGCGGAGAAACGCTTCATCCGGGAGGTGGTCGCTGCGGACCGGCCGGTGTTGGCCATCTGCCTCGGCCATCAGCTCCTCGCGGAGGCGCTCGGCGCGCGCATCGGCCGGCAGCGGAGGGCGAGCGTCGGCTTCATCGACGGCCGCCTCTGCGAAGGTGGCCGCGCCCACCCCCTCTTCGCCGGGGTTCCGGAGAGGCTCCCCCTCTTCAAGTGGCACGGCTACGCGGTGCAGATGCCCCTGCCGGCACCCCTCGAGTGGCTGGCGACCTCACCGGAGTGTGAGGTCGAGGCGTTTTCGGTGCGCGGTCGCCCCCACATCTGTGGCCTCCAGTTCGACAACCACGCCGCGCACCCGGAGGACGTCGCCCTCTGGGTGCGCGAGGATGCAAGGTGGCTCGCCTCCCTCCCGGAGCTGTCGATCTCACCCCAGGTGTTGATTCAAGAGGCGACGGCGCGGCTACAGGTCCAACAGGAGTTTAGTGCAAGGCTGATGGGCAATTTTTTCAAGTTACTCTAGGAGTCTGTCGGACTTTGGCGATCGTGACGAGGGAAAGCGGGCTCGAGTTGAGATCTTCGTGGTTTGTCCCGGAACAATGAGCCGACGATTACGGCCTTCCCATCGACCACCGACATCTGCCTCCCGAACGCTGAAATTTGAGAGCTGTGCGCTGAACGCTTCCCGCCGCCTACCGGCCGCCGCCGCCAGCCGATAAACTCCGCCCCCATGGCCCATCTTCGCTACCTCACCTCGGGCGAGTCCCACGGCCCGGCGCTCACCACCATCGTCGACGGCCTGCCCGCCCACCTGCCGCTCACCAGCGAGCAGATCGACCGCGACCTCGTCCGCCGCCAGGCTGGCTACGGCCGCGGCGGCCGAATGCGGATCGAGCAGGACCACGCCGAGCTCATCGGAGGGGTCCGCTGGGGGGAGACCACCGGCGCGCCGGTGACCCTCCAGGTGACCAACCGCGACTGGAAGAATTGGGGGGCGAAGATGTCCGCCGACCCCGCCGACGCCGGATCTCTCGCACCGGTGACCCGACCGCGCCCCGGCCACGCGGATCTGGGCGGCTGCCTCAAGTACGACCAACACGACACCCGCAACGTCCTCGAGCGCGCCTCGGCACGGGAGACCACCATGCGCGTCGCGGTGGGAGCGGTGGGGCGCCGGCTTCTGGCGCAGGTCGGCGTCGAGGCGCTGGTCCACGTGGTCGACCTCGGCGGCGTCCGACCCGAGATCGACCCCGACCTCCCCTTCAACGAGCTGCGCGAGCGGGCCGAGGCGAGCGACGTGCGCTGCGTGGACGAGCAGGCAGCGGCGCGGATGCGGGCGGCGATCGACGCCGCCAAGGAGGCGGGCGACTCCCTCGGCGGGGTGGTGGAGGCACGGGTCCAAGGGCTGCCGCCCGGCCTCGGCTCCTTCGTCCAGTGGGACCGCAAGCTCACCACCCGGATCGCCGCGGCGGTGATGTCGATTCAGGCCTTCAAGGGGGTGGAGATCGGCCTCGGCTTCGCCTGCGCCGACCTCCCCGGCTCCCAGGTCCACGACGAGATCCTCTGGAACGAGACGCGCGGCTACCACCGCCGCAGCAACCGCGCCGGCGGCTTCGAAGGTGGCATGACCACCGGCGAGGAGGTGGTGGTGCGCGGGGTGATGAAGCCCATCTCCACCCTCTACAAGCCGCTCGCCTCGGTGGACATGGCGACCCACGAGCCGTACCGCGCCTCGGTGGAGCGCTCCGACACCTGCGCGGTCCCCGCCGCCGGGGTGATCATGGAGGCGGTGATCCTCTTCACCCTCGCCGACGCCCTCCTGGAAAAGTTCGGCGGCGACACCCTCGCCGAGCTCAAAGAGCGCCACGCCGCCTACCTGGCGCGGGTCCGGCGGTTCTAACCATGCACACCCTGACCGTCGATCTCGGCGAGCGTTCCTATCCGATCCACATCGGGGAGGGCGCTCTGCGTGGCCTCGGCGCCTTTGTGGGGGCGCGGTTGGAGGCACGCCGCTGCCTGCTGGTCTCCGACACCCGGGTGGCGCCGCTCTACGGCGAGGCGGCCACCGCAAGTCTGGAGGCGGCGGGCTTCACTGTGACCCACCACACGATCCCGGAGGGGGAGCCGTCGAAGTCGATCGACCGCTTCATGGCCCTCCAGGACGCCCTGGTGGCGATGGCCGCCGATCGCGCCACCCCGGTCATCGCCCTCGGCGGCGGCGTGGTCGGCGACCTCGCCGGCTTCGCCGCGAGCTGCTACATGCGCGGCGTCCCCTTCGTCCAGGTCCCTACCACCCTCCTGGCGCAGGTCGACTCGTCGGTCGGCGGCAAGACCGCGATCAACCACCCGGAGGCGAAGAACACCATCGGCTGCTTCTACCAGCCACAGCTCGTGGTCGCCGACACCGCCACCCTCGCCACCCTGGAGCGGCGCCAGCTCCTCGCCGGCTTTGCCGAGGTGGTGAAGTACGGGGTGATCTGGGATGCCCCCCTCTTCGCCCGCCTGGAACGCGACCTCGACGCGATCCTGGCGCTGGACCCCGACGCCCTGGCGCCGGTGATCCACCGCTGCTGCGCGATCAAGGCCGAGGTGGTCTCCCGCGACGAGCGCGAGGCGGGTCTGCGGGCGATCCTCAACTTCGGCCACACCCTCGGCCACGCGGTGGAGGCGCTGGCCGGCTACGGCGAGGTCCTCCACGGCGAGGCGGTGGCCATGGGAATGGTGGCGGCGGCACGCCTCGGCGAGACCCTCGGGGTGAGCGAGGCGGGGACCGCGACCCGCATCGAGCGGCTGCTGACCCGCGCCGGGCTGCCCACCGGCTTCCCGGTCCTGCCGGCCGACCGGCTCCTGGCCACCCTCACCCACGACAAGAAGGCGGTGGCGGGCCGCCCCCGCTTCGTCCTCGCCCGCAGGATCGGCGAGGTGGAGATCGTCGACGCGGTGGACGAGGCGGTGGTCCTGGAGATCGCTGGCGCAACGTGATCCGACGCCGCCGCGGCTCCCTGCTGTCCTCTGGGTAGGAGCGGGCCATGCCCGCGATACGGGGCCAAAGGCTGCGCCGGCTCCCCGATCTCAAAATGGAGCCGGAATCGCCGGCGGAAGCCGGCTCCTACCCCTTCGGATTGGGCACATCGAGGACACGACAGATCTTCACGGCCAACCGATCAGCGACCTCGCGGTGGCGTGGTATCGCCTCCACGGTCCCCGTAATGGAACTCGCCCACAACGAGTGCGCCCCACCCTCTCGCTTCAAGTAACACGAAGGTGGCGAAGGAGGGCGCTGCGTTTCACGCCACTCTCACCACGTCGCGGATCGCGCCCTCGGGAAGGCCGCGCAGGGCATCGGCGCGACGGTCGTCCAGGATCGAGGCGATGGCTTCCCGCAGGCTCTCCTTGCACGCCTCTACCGTCCGCCCTTGGCCGTTCGCCCCCGCCACCTCCGGGCAATAACCCACGTACCAATCGCCATTCTGTTCAATGATCGCGGTGAGCTCGTTGGTCATGGTGGAGGCTCCGTGGTGGTGACAAGTACAAGAGTACCCAGGATACCTCACGGTGCCACCGTCGCCCGGGTGACCACGACCTCCTCCACCGGGACGTCCTTGAGACCTCCACGCGTCTCCGTGGCCACTGCGGCGATGGCATCCACCACATCCATCCCACGGCTCACCTCGCCGAAGACGGTAAAATCCCGGTCGAGACGCGAGTTATCACCAAGATTCACGAACCATTCGGAAGTCCCCTGATCCACCAGGGTCGCGCCAGTAGCACGGTCCGAGGGCAGCGCCAGCGACAAGGTCCCGCGCACGTTGGAGAGGCCGTTGCCCGCCTCGGAGAGGATCGGCGGCCGGGTGGCCGTCTTGCGCGTCGGGCCGGTGGTGAAGCCGCCCCCCTGGATGACGAAGCCCGGCATCACCCGGTGGACGAGCGTGCCGTCGTAGAAGCCGTCTTGCACGTAGGTGAGGAGGTTGGCCACGTGGCCCGGGGCGTCGGCCGGGAAGAGACGCAGGTCGAAGTCCCCAAGAGTCGTCTCCATCGTCACCACCGGCAATCTGAGCTCAAACTCCACATGGTTGGTGATCGCCAGGCCATCGACCGTGGCGCTCACCGTGGCGGTGGCGTCGGCGGCGGCGGTAAGGGTGGCGAAGGCCGGGCTCGCCCCGGTCTCCACCGTGTCGGTGGAGAGGACCCCCGCGTCCGTGGCCAGGGCGACACTCTCCGCGAGCGGGTAGTCGGCGCCCGCGACCTGGCTACCGACGGTAATCGTCAGACCGTAGCGGCCGCGGCCGAGGAGAGGATCGCGAATCGTGGCGATACGCACGGTGCGCGGCTGGCGCACCACCAGGACGACGTCGCCGAGGTGATCGAGGCTGCCAACCAGGCTCCCGAGAAAGGGGGAGGTGGGGATGGCGACCAGGGCGCCACCCTGCTCCACGTAGGCAAGGGTGAGGGTGGCGGCGTCGGTCCCCGCCGGCAACGCCCCGTCGAAACCGGAGACCACGAGGGTGGCCGGGGGATCCACCGTCTGGTCCGCGGGGCTGAGGTGGATCACCCCTCCCACCACCCCGAGCCCCTCGGGGACCGGGCCGGAGCTCGCGTCGATCGCCACCTCGGTAGGCGCGGCGACGCTGCCGGCCGGGACGGTGAGGACGACGCTGCCGGTGGCGAGGCCCACCTGGAGGGTCTGGTCCCCGGCCGACCCGGCGCTCCCCAGATCGGTATTCGCCCCCTCATGGCAGGCGCTGAGGAGAAAACAAATGAGCAAGACGGCAAAGGTGTGACGGCGCATGGGCTCTCCAACAACGGTTGCGGGGCTCCCCCGCGTTGACTCCCCTCCCCCCCTTGCCGATAATCTCTCCTTGCACGAAGCGGGAATAGCTCAGGGGTAGAGCACAACCTTGCCAAGGTTGGGGTCGCGAGTTCAAATCTCGTTTCCCGCTCCATATTCATTCTGCGCGGCCGGGGTGATCGCAGGGTTACCCCGGCCGGTTCTGTCTTCGCGGCGACGTGGCCAAGTGGTAAGGCAGGGGCCTGCAAAGCCCTTATCCCCGGTTCGAGTCCGGGCGTCGCCTCCAAACCCTCATACACCCGCCCAGCCACCGCCGCACCGCCCATTTTTCGGGGCGACGGTGCGCATCGAGACGCCACCGGTGAAACTGCAAACCAAGGCGCTCCTGGGTGTGGGGGCGATCCTCGTCTGCTCTTTCCTCCTCACCGCGGCGGAGTATTACCACCGTGAGGTAAAGGCGGCGGAGGCGACGGCGTTGCGCGAGGC
>CAZRGD010000008.1:0-19099 GCA_964599505.1 uncultured Nitrospirota bacterium
GGCCTGATCCGTGGGGTGGATCCGGAGCTCGGCCGCGACGCGGACACCGGCGGCCAGATCACCTATGTGCTCGACCTGGCCCGCGCCCTCGCCCGCCACCCGCGGGTGGCGCGGGTCGACCTGGTGACCCGGCAGATCTTCGACCCGGCGGTGGAGGACGACTATGCCGAGGAGGTCGAGGGGCTCGGGGTGGAGGGGGCGCAGATCGTGCGTATCCCCTTTGGCCCGCGCCGCTACCTGCGCAAAGAGCTCCTCTGGCCCCACCTCGACCAGCTCACCGATCGCCTGGTGGGCTACCTGCGGCGCCAGGGCCACATGCCCCACATCGTCCACTCCCATTACGCCGATGCCGGCTACGTCGGACGCGAGCTCTCCCGTTTCCTCGGCACCCCCCTGGTCCACACCGGCCACTCCCTCGGTCGCTCCAAGCGCCAGCGGCTGCTGGACTCGGGGATGAGCGGTGACCGTATTCAGCGCCGCTACCGCATCGACCGGCGGATCGAGGCGGAGGAGCGGGTCCTGGAGCACGCCTCGTTCGTGGTCTGCTCCACCCGCCAGGAGGCCGAGGTCCAGTGGGGCGCCTACGAGAACGCCTACCACACCCACCTGGTGGTCGACCCGCCGGGGGTCGACCTCTCTCGCTTCTCACCGCCGCGCCGCGGTGCCACCCACCCCCCGATCCAGCCGGAGATAGACCGCTTCTTTCGCCACCCCCACCGTCCCCTCATCCTGGCGCTGGCCCGCCCCGACCCGCGCAAGAACCTGCGCCGCCTCATCGAGGCGTACGGCACCTCGCCGCTCCTCCGCGAGCACGCCAACCTGGCGGTGGTGGCGGGCAACCGTGACGACCTCAATGACTCGGAAGAGGAGCTGCGACGGGAGATCACCGCGTTGCTCGTCGAGGTCGACCGCCACGACCTCTACGGTGAGGTGGCGATCCCCAAGCACCACACCCCGGCGGACGTCCCCGACCTCTACCGCCTCGCCGCGAAGCGGCACGGCTGCTTCGTCAACCCGGCCCTCACCGAGCCCTTCGGCCTCACCCTCCTGGAGGCGGCGGCGAGCGGCCTGCCGATCGTCGCCACCGACGATGGGGGACCACGCGACATCATCGCCAACTGCCGCAACGGGCTCCTCATCGACGCCCTCGACCCGGCGGAGATCGCCGAGAAGGTCGCGGGACTGCTCTGGGATCGGAACCAGTGGCGTAGCTTCGCCCGCGCGGGGCTGACCGGCGTACGGCGCCACTACACCTGGGAGGCGCACGTGAACCGGTACATCAAAGAGGTCGACACCACCCTCGGTCGGCTCCACCCGAAGGGGCTGCCGCGCCATCGCTCCGAATCGGCGCGGAGGCGCCTCCTGCGTCTCGACCGGATGCTCGTCTGCGACATCGACAACACCCTGGTGGGCGACCGCGACACCCTCGCCCACCTCCTCGCCCTGCTGCGCGAACACCACGATCACCTCGGCTTCGCGGTCGCCACCGGCCGCTCCTACGACCTCACCCTCGAAGTCCTGAAGGAGGAGGGGATCCCGCGCCCTGACGTCCTCATCACCTCGGTGGGAACGGGGATTCACGAGGGACCGCACCTGGAGCCCGCCTCCGGTTGGCAGACGCACCTTCGCTACCGGTGGAACCGTGAAGGGGTGATCGCCGCCCTCGACGGCGTCCCCGGCCTCACCCTCCAGGGCGACGAGGGGCAACGCGGTTTCAAGGTGAGCTACTACACCGACGGCAGCCAGGTGGTGACCGACGGAGAGGAGGGTGACCCCGCCTTCGTCGGCGGCGAGATCATCAAGGAGGAGGTGCGCCACCGCCTGCGCGCCGCCGGGCTGCGCTTCAACGCAGTCTTCTCGCACGGCCAGTACCTCGACATCCTCCCGGTGCGCGCCAGCAAGGGGAAGGCGATCCGCTACCTCGCGGACAAGTGGGAGCTGCCTCTGGACCATGTCCTTGTCGCCGGCGACTCGGGCAACGACGAGGAGATGCTCCGCGGCGATACCCTCGCGGTGGTGGTCGGCAACCACAGCGCGGAGCTCGAACCGCTGCGCGGCGAGCCGCGCATCTACTTCGCCGAGGCGGGCTACGCCGGCGGGATCCTCGAAGGGATCCACCACTACCGGTTTTTGGAGGGAAGTAGAGAGGTACGAAAGTAGGGAGGAGGGAGGAGGGCGACGGCGCGGAGCTCTGTTACCCCCTGGTAGGAGCCGGCTCCCGCCGGCGATGCAGGCCCAACGGGCCTGCCGCGGCCATCGGCCGCGGTTCACGAGCAGAAGCTCGCTCCTACCGGTGCACCCGTGGGTCTGCTGCCGTCACTCCGGTCCTCCCTCGGCGGCGCCACGCGCCGCCTCTGCGGTCTGCACGGCAGACCGCATTCGCGAGCAGAAGCTCGCTCCTACCCGTGGACCGGTGATCCGGTGCCATCTCCTCCGTTTCCACCGCCATCCCCCTCGTACAGCCCCTCGAAGAGGTCGCGGTAGCGATCGTAGACGATGGCGCGGCGCACCTTCAGGGTCGGGGTGAGCTCACCGGCGTCGATGGTGAGCAGCTCAGGCCGCACCGCGAACCGCTTGACCTGCTGGTAGCGGGCGAGATCTTCGAGCTGGAGGTCGATGCGCCGCCGCAGGAGGTCGAGGACCCGCGGGTGGGCGCAGATCGCCTCGTCCCCGTCGACCTCCAGCCCCTTGAGCTGGACGTAGGAGCGGAGCTGCTCCATCTCCGGCACGATGAGGGCGGTGATGTAGTTGTGGCCGTCGCCGTAAACCACCGCCTGCTCGATGAAGCGGTCGATGGCCAGGCGCCCCTCGATCTCCTGCGGCGCGATGTTCTTGCCGCCGCTGGTGACGATCAGATCCTTCTTGCGGTCGGTGATCACCAGGGCACCGACCTCGTCGAGGTGGCCGATGTCACCGGTGGCGAGCCAGCCGTCCGCGTCGATCACCGCGGCGGTCGCCTCCGGGTTCTTGTAGTACCCCTGCATGACCGCGGGCGAGCGGGTGAAGATCTCCCCATCCTCCGCAATTTTTACCTCCACTCCCGGGAGCGGCGGCCCGACGGTGCCGATGCGGTTATCTTCCAGGCGGTTCACCGCGATCACCGGCGACGCCTCGGTGAGGCCGTACCCCTCCAAGACCAGAATGCCCGCGGCGTTGAAGAAGCGGCCGATGGTGGGATTGAGCGGCGCGCCGCCGGAGATCGCCACCCGCAACCGCCCGCCGACCCGTTCGCGCAGCTTCTCCATCACCAGGTGCTCGACGATCCGGTAGCTCACCTCCAGGTGACGCGGCAAACGCGTGTGGGTGAGGTGCATATCGAGGACCCGGTGGGCCACCTGCATGCCGCCGGCGAAGATCGCCCGTCGCACCGGGTTCGACTGCTGCACCGCCTCCCAGATGCGCGCGTAGATCTTCTCGTAGAGACGCGGCACCGACACCATGATCGTCGGCCGCGCCACCGGCAGGTCCTCGCCGACGGTGTAGACCGAGCGGGCGTAGGCGATGGTGGCGCCGGCGTAGAGCATGAGGAAGAAGCCGACGGTCCGTTCGAGCACATGCGACAGGGGCAGGAAGGAGAGGCAGACGTCCGTGTCGTGGACCGGGATCGCCGCCAACCCCGACTCGACGTTGGCGAGGAAGTTACGGTGGGTGAGGACCACCCCCTTGGGCTCGCCGGTGGTCCCGGAGGTATAGATGATCGACGCCGCATCGTCCGCGCCACGGCCGGCGGCGTCGGCGCACCGCTCCAGGTCGGGGAGGTGCTGGTGGTGGAGGGGATCCTCCAGCCAGGAAAGGGGGCGAGCGAAAGGGGGCATCTCGTCGGGGAGGTCGAAGCAGACGACGCGGGTCAGCGCCTCCAGATCGGCGAAGGCCTCGGCCACCTTGGCGAGCTGCTCACCCGTGGAACAGATACAGAGCGACACCTCGGCGTGGCCGAGGATGAAGCGCACCTGCTCCACCGTGGCGTTCGGATAGAGGGGGACGGTGACCGCCCCGGCGGAGAGGATCGCCAGATCGGCGAGGGCCCACTCGGGCCGATTCTCCGATAGGAGGGCGACCCGGTCCCCCGGCCGCACACCGTGAGCCGCGAGCCCCGCCGCCACCGCGGTAACCCGCCCGGCGAGGTCACTCCAGGAGATGGGCAGGTAGCGGTCACCTTCCCGATAGCGCAGACAGTCTTGCGCCCCCAGGTGGCTTGCGCGGCAGAAGAACATCTGCGGAATCGTGGTATAGCGCATGGACTCTTTGTCGGTGGAGGGAGAAGAGGGGACGAGGATTACGCCTTTTGTAAGCGTAATCGGGGCCGGGAGACAACGTGATTGTCGCCGGTGCTGACCGGAGAGGATGCCTCCGCCTGGAAAACGATGGGCTCGCGCAGAGACGCAAAGAGGATCAGCGGAAATCGCAATGCAGGTCGAGATGGCACCGTCCGTAGGGCGGGCTTCAGCCCGCCGGGCACCGTAACTTTTTGAGATGACGGCGTCGGTCGGCCTCTGCCGACCCTACGGTCAGGTACCACATCTTGTTTCCGCTGATCCTCTCTGCGCGAGGCATTGCCTTCCATGCCACACCGCTAGCCTGGATCCACCACCCAGCGGCCACCCTCTCAGGAGAGGAGGCGCGCGGCGTGGAGGAGGATCTGGCGGGCCAAGGTCCGCTTGTCGGTGCGCGGCAGCTCCCAGCGGCCGCCGTCGCCGTCAAGCAGGGTGGCGGCATTGTCGGGAGAGGCGAAGCCGATCCCCGGCTCCGTGATGTCGTTGGCGACCACCAGGTCCATCCCCTTGCGGCGGAGCTTTGCGAGGGCGTGAGCCTCGATGTCGCCGCTCTCGGCGGCGAAGCCGACGAAGAGCTGACCCGGCCGTCGCTCGGCAGCGAGGGCGGCGAGGAGGTCCGGGGTCTCCTCCACCTCCAGGGCGGTGGGCAGCTCCCCCTTGGGGCACTTGCCGGGGAGCGTCGCCGGGAAGCGGAGGTCGCCCACCGCCGCGGCCATCACCAGGAGGTCGCAGGCGAGGAGGCGACTACGCAGGGCGACGAGCATCTCCTCGGCGGAGACCACCGGGACGACCTCGACGCCTGCCGGCGGAGCGACCTCGGTGGGGCCGTGGACGAGGGTGACCTCCCCGCCCAGGGCGCGTCCCGCCTCGGCGATCGCGAAGCCCATCCGACCGGTAGAGGGGTTGGAGAGGAAGCGGACCGCGTCGAGGTGCTCGCGGGTGGCGCCGGCGGAGACGAGCAGCCGCCGGCCGGCAAGTGGACGGTCGCCGAGAAGCTCCACGACCGCGTCGACGATCCGTGCCGGTGCCGCCAGCCTCCCCTCCCCGACCTCGCCGCACGCCATCGCCCCGGCGTCCGGCTCCACAAGACGGTGGCCGTCGCCCTCCAGAATCGCCACGTTGCGCCGAGTCGCCGGGTGGCCCCACATGCGTGGATTCATCGCCGGGGCGATGAGCAGCCGGGTCGGTGCGGCGAGGAGCAGGGCACAGACCACGTTGTCGGCGACCCCGTGGGCGAGCTTGGCGAGGCTGTTGGCGGTCGCCGGGCAGACAAGCACCACCTCCGCCTCGCGGCCGCCGGCGACGTGGGGGATCTCCCCCTCGGCGGGCGGCGCGGTGTCGGTGATCACCGGCGCGCCGGTGAGGGAAGCAAAGGTGAGCGGAGTCACGAAGTGGGTGGCCGCCTCGGTCATCGCGACCCGCACCACCGCCCCCTCACCCTGAAGCTCACGCAAGACGAGGACTGCCTTGTAGGCGGCGATGGAGCCGGTCACCGCAAGGAGACAGCGGACCCCGGCGAGCCGCCCACCGCCCTCGATCGGATTGCCGTTGTGGTGCGCCCCGCCGCTCATCTGCAATGGCCGAGGTGGAAAAACGACCCACGCCGTGTGGCACCGACCTCCGCCACCCTACTCCTTCTTCTCGCCCTTCTCCTCGGGCTTCGCAGCCGACCCGGCAGCCTCTTCCTTCTTCGGCTCCGCCCGCATCACCGCGTTGAGGAAGCCGGTAAAGCCGCCCAGATCCTCTGCCTGCTTCGAGCCGCCCTCTACCTCGACCCGCTCGTACGGCGCCGGGATCTCGCCGGCGGCACGCTGCGCCTCCACCTCCGCCCACTCCTCGTCGGTGTACGCACGGAGCTTGCCCTCGAGCATCTCCTCCAACGCCTGGCTGGTGGGCTTTTTGTAGTCACTGGGGACGAGGCAGGGAACGCCCCCCTGGAGCTCTCGCGCCCGCTGCACCACCACATGGCAGAGGCGGTAGAGGTTATCGTCGATCCCCTTCTCGACGATCTTCAGCGGCTCCAGGATAGCCATGCGTTGTCTCCTTGAACCGGCCCGTGGGCCGGGGGTGGGGTTCTATACCCCAAAGGTTTCACGAATCAGAGCGCGGCGTCCGTCGGTGGGGCGAGCCTGGACCTCCAGGTCACGAGCGGCGTAGTCCACCGTCCGGCCGGCGCGGACGCGCAAGATACCCTCCAGCGTCGTCTTTGCAAACTCCAGGTCACCATTCACCACCCAGTAATCGAAGGCGTCACAGGCGGCGATCTCGCGTACCGCGTTTTTGAGCCGGCGGGCAATCACCTCCGGCGCGTCCTGAGCGCGGCCACGGAGCCGTTGCTCCAGGACCTCCATCGACGGCGGCAGGACGAAGATGGTGGCAGGCGCCAGGATGGCGTCGCCGCGCAGGCTCTCCGCCCCCTGAATGTCCACGTCCACCACCACGTCCTGGCCGGCGGCGAGCGGCGCGGCGACGCTCTCCCGGGCGGTACCGTAGAGGTTGCCGTGGACCTCCGCCCACTCGAGAAAGTCGCCCGCCTCGCGCATCCGGCGGAAGGTCGCCTCATCGACGAAGTGGTACTCACGGCCGTCCACCTCCCCCGGGCGCGGCGCCCGGGTGGTATGGGAGAGGGTATAGACGAGGTTCGGAAGCAGCTCCACCAGGTGGTTACAGAGGGTCGTCTTGCCCGCCCCCGAAGGGGCGGAGACGACCGCCAGGACGCCATTGCGGCTCGCTTGGCTACTCAAGGTTCTGCACCTGCTCGCGGACCTGATCAATGGTCTCCTTCAGGCTCACCACCCGCTCGGTGATCGACAGCCGCGCCGACTTCGAGCCGATGGTGTTGGTCTCGCGGACCATCTCCTGACAGAGGAAGTCGAGGCGGCGGCCCACCGGCCCGTCCGCCTCCAGGGCCGCGGTGAAGGTCGCCAGGTGGGCGCGCAGACGGGTCACCTCCTCCTGGATGTCGGCGCGTATCGCCAGCAGCGCCACCTCCTGTTCCAGGCGGCCTCGCTCCACCTCGACACCGAGCTCCGCCACCCGACCTCGCACCCGCTCCATGAGCTCCTCGCGCACCCCCTCCGCCTCACCCTCCACCTCCGCTACCAGGGTGGCGAGGATGGCAAGGCGGCGGCGGAGGTCGGCGACGAGCTGCGCCCCCTCCCGCCTGCGGGCCGCGTCCCACTCCCGAATCGCATCGCCAAGTGCGGGTTCAACATTCTGCCAGACGGCTTCATCGTCAACGGGTTCTGACTGAATCGTAAAGAACTCCCGAAAGCCCATGAGGAGGGCGAGGTCGATCTCTCCCTCGACGCCGGTGGCCTCCTTCACCATCCGCAGGGCGCCCGCCGCCTCCTGCAGCCCCTCGGTGTCGACGCGAAGCTGACCGCCCCCCTCCGCCGACGATCGATTGACGAAGACCTCCACCCGGCCACGCCGCAGGGTGCGCCGTACCACTCCCTTGACGCGCTCCTCCAGACCCATGAGGTCACGCCCCAGGCGGCACACCACCTCACCGTGGCGGTGGTTCACCGACCGCACCTCCACCTGCACCGCCCCGCGGCCAGCCCCACCGCCGCGCCCGAACCCCGTCATGCTATGCACCATCGTGATCTCCTGGCCCTCGTGGCCGCGGACGGTAAAGAGGGGCGGCGAGGGCGTCAACTTCGGCGGCCGCTCCGGGGGGAAAACCACGAAGGGCACGAAGGGAAGATTCAACGCAAAGACGCAAGGGCACCAAGGCGCTAAGGGAGGTGGTCTGCACGCGCGTGCCAAGTGGGATTTCAACGCAGAGGCGCAGAGCCGCAGAGGGGGGGGGCGGTCGACGGGAAGGTCGCTGACGCTAGCCGCGATGGGCGGGGTGAACCACCGGACGCGGGGTTCACCATGAAGGGCATGAAGATCATGAAGGGTCCCGACACCGACTCGTTCACGCCTTCATGTTCTTCATGTCCTCATGGTGAAAGAGAGCCCGGGTATCGCGGTGAGGCCCCACGCGAATCGCGTCGCCCAACCCGTGAGCCATCCCCCTCTGCGTCTCTGCGCCTCTGCGTTGAGACCCCACTCGGCACCCAGCCCGCGTGACACCCCGTTGGACACCGTCCCCACCGAGCTCCGCCCCTTTGCGCCCTCGCGTCTTCGCGCCTTTGCGTTGAAAGCTGCTTCCAGCCACTGCTGTGGCCCGGCATTGCAGAGACGACACAGTAGTCTGATCCCCCTCCCCTTCGTGGCCTTCGTGCCCTTCGTGGTTTTCCCCTGCCGCAGCTCACGCCACCTGCTGCGGGTCGACGTCGATCTTCAGGCGTACGGTGCGCGGCGGGTGGGCGGTGTCGGTGTCGCGGAAGCGACGCAGGGCGGCGTGGAGCGGCGGGCGGGGGCCGGAGAGCAGCAAGTGGTGGCGGTACCGGTCGGCGACCCGGGCGACCATCGCCGGGGTCGGGCCGAGGGTCCGCACCCCCTCCCGGCCACGCCACCACCCGGCCACCGTGTCGAGGTAGGCGCGCACCGCCGCCTCCTCCCGCCCCTCGGCAACCAGGAGGACGAGGTGGCCGAAGGGGGGGAGGCCGAACGCCTCCCTCCCCTCCAGCTCGCGGCCGGCGAAGCGGTCGTAGTCGTGGGTCGCGACTGCCTGCAGGACCGGGCTCTCCGGCTGAAAGGTCTGCACGAACACCTCCCCCGGCCCCTCTCGACCACAGCGGCCGGCGACCTGGGAGAGGAGCTGAAAGCACCGCTCGGCGGCACGGAAGTCGGGGACCTGGAGGGCGAGGTCGGCGAGTAGCACCCCGACCAGGGTGACCCGGCCGAGGTGGTGGCCCTTGGTGACAATCTGGGTGCCGAGGAGGATGTCCGCCTCGCCCGTGTGCATCCGCGCCAGGAGCCGCTGGTGGGCCCCGGCGCGGGCGGTGGTGTCGCGGTCCATGCGCACGATCCGCGCCTCGGGAAAGAGGTGGTGGAGCCGCTCCTCCACCTTCTGGGTGCCGACCCCGGCGAGCTGGAGAGAGGTCTTGCCGCAGGATGGACAGGCAATCGACGGGGTGGCGCGATAGCCGCACAGGTGGCAGCGGCCCATGCCGTCGACCCGGTGGTAGGTGAGGGTGGTGGCGCAGTGGGGGCAGCCGATCGCCTCGCCGCAGGCGGTGCACTGGACCGCCCGGGCATAGCCACGCCGGTTGAGGAAAATGAGCGACTGCTCGCCGCGCTCCAGTCGCGCACCGATGGCGGTAAGGAGACGGTTGGAGAAGAGGCCGTGCAGGGTTGCCCTGCGCATGTCCACCAGGTGGACCGGCGGCAGCGGCTGGCCGGTGGCACGGTGCGCCAGGACCAGACGACGGTAACGGCCGGTGGCGGCGTGGTGCTGGCTCTCCAGGGACGGTGTGGCACTCCCCAAGACCACCAGGGCACCCGCCTGGCCGCCGCGGACGACGGCGAGGTCGCGACCGTGGTAGCGCGGCTGCTCCTCCTGCTTGTACGACGGGTCGTGCTCTTCATCCACCACGATGAGGCCAAGGCGGGTCAGCGGCGCGAAGAGGGCGGAGCGGGTCCCCACCACTACCGGCCGCTCACCGGCGGCGATCGCTCGCCACTGGGCGCGGCGGGCGCCGGCGGCGAGGCCGCTGTGCTGAATCGCCACCTGGCCGCCGAACCGCTCCCCGAACGCCGCGGCGACCTGCGGGGTGAGGCCGATCTCCGGGACGAGAACCAGGACCTGCCCCCCCGCCGCCACCACCCCCTCGGCGAGACGCAGGTAGACCTCGGTCTTGCCCGAGCCGGTCACCCCGTGGAGAAGCGCCGGCCGCGGCGCCGCCTCGCCGAGGGCTCCGCGCAGCTCGGCGAGACACCGCTCCTGCTCGGCGGTCAGGGTCGGGCGCACCGCCGCCGCATCCGACTCCACCACCGGCTCCGCCTCCACCTCGCGGGTGTCGAATCGAATCGCCCCCGCCTCCGCCATCGCCCGGAGGGTGGCGCGGGTGGTGGCCAGACGCGCCACCGCGTCGGCCGCCGTCACCGGCCCGGCCGCCGTGAGCGCCTCCCACACCGCCCGTCGGCGGTGGGTGAGCCGGTCCACATCGAACGCCACCGCCTCCACCCACTGGCGCGTCGCCCCCTCCCCCGCCGCTGCCGGCGGCTGCGCCGCCTTCAGGAGATCGCCGAGGGGGGAGTGATAATAAGCAGCGGCCCAGCGGCAGAGGGCGAAGACCGACTCGATCACCGACCGCCCCGCCGGCGCAAGCGCCTCGATGGCCCGCAGGCGGCCCGGCGGTACCGTGCTCTCGTCGCGCAGCTCCGCGACGTAGCCGATCACCGTGCGACGGCGGAAGGGGACGACCACCGCGGTGCCCGCGGTGAGTCGGCCGACGAGGGGCTCGGGGACCGCGTAGTCAAAGGCCTGGTCGACGGTCGATGGGATCACCACCTGCGCCACGCCGCCGGCGACCGGCGCGGCAGAGGCAAAGAGGTCTGGCATTGAAGGGGGCGGGCGGTGCATAACCGCTCGTTTCCTATCCCTCACGGTGAGACGGGGCAAGGGGAGGAGGGAACAACAGTAGAAAGTAGAAGGTAGAAAGTAGAAAGGGGGGAGGATGGCCCTGCGGGCCGGAGGAGATGACGATGGAATCCACCTGCGAAACAAACATCTGGCCGCGCAGCGGCCTACCAGCCCCTTTCTACTTCCTACTTTCTACCCAAGCTCCTACTTCCCACCCGAGCGAAGCGAGCCCCAGGAGAAACCGATGATCATCGTCATGCGCGCCGGCGCCAACGAGGAGCTGCTGCAGCACGTCCTCAACCAGATCGAAGAGCGCGGCTACACCCCGCACCTCATGCGCGGCGTCGAGCGCAACGTCATCGGCGCCATCGGCGACCAGCGCGACAAGATGTCGCTGCAGGAGCTGGAGGTCCTGCCCGGGGTCGAGTCGGTGATGCCGATCCTCCAGCCGTACAAGCTCGCCAGCCTGGAGACGAAGCAGGAGCCGAGCCAGATCCGGGTGACCGAGAAGGTGGTGGTCGGCGGTGAGGAGATCATCGTCTTTGCCGGGCCGTGCTCGGTGGAGAGCCCGGAGCAGATGCGCGAGGTGGGCCGCGCGGTGCGTGCCGCCGGCGCCCAGGTCCTGCGCGGCGGCGCCTTCAAGCCGCGCTCCTCGCCGTACAGCTTCCAGGGGCTCGCCGAGGAGGGGCTGAAGATCATGCGTGAGGTGGCGGACGAGGTGGGAATGCCGATGGTCACCGAGGTCATGAACCCGCGTGAGATCGACCTGGTGTCCCGCTACACCGACATCCTCCAGATCGGCACCCGCAACGTGCAGAACTTCTCGCTGCTGAAGGAGGTGGGCCAGACCCGCCTGCCGGTCTTCCTCAAGCGGGGACTGGCGACCACGGTAAAGGAGTTCCTCATGTCGGCGGAGTACATCCTCGCCGGGGGCAACCAGCAGGTGATGCTGTGCGAGCGCGGCATCCGCACCTTTGAGACCGCGACCCGCAACACCCTCGACCTCGCCGCGGTGCCGGTATTGAAGGAGCGCACCCACCTACCGGTGATCGTCGACCCCTCCCACGGCACCGGCTACTGGCAGTACGTCGCGCCGATGGCGAAGGCGGCGGTGGCCGCCGGCGCCGACGGCCTGATGATCGAGGTCCACAACGACCCCGAGCACGCCCTCTCCGACGGCCCCCAGTCCCTCAAGCCGGCGCGGTTCGCCACCCTGATGGACGAGCTCCGCGCCCTCGCGACGGTGTGCGGCCGGCGAATGGGGGCGGCGGGGTAGCGATTCCGTCGGGGGTCAATACCACGAAGGGCACGAAGGAGGGAGGTCGATCAGGCTGCGGCGTCGTCTATACAGGACCGGGGCGGCCGATGTGGCTGGAAGCGGTTTCAACGCAAAGGCGCGAAGAGGAAGCTGCGGGTCGGTGCCGAGTGGGATGTCAACGCAGAGACGCAGAGGGGCAGAGACGCAGAGAGGGGGCGGTCGACGGGGGGGTCGGTGGTGCTAGCCGCGATGGGCGGGGTGATACACCGGACGCGGGATTCACCATGAAGGGCATGAAGGGCATGAAGATCATGAAGGCGTGAAGGAGTCGGTGTCGGGACCCTTCATGATCTTCATGCCCTTCATGGTGAAAGAGAGCCCGGGTATCGCGCTGAGGCCCCACGCGAATCGCGTCGCCCAACCCGTGAGCCATCTCTCCCTCTGCGTCTCTGCCCCTCTGCGTTGAACCCCACCTGCCACCTCCCTCTCCTCACGCCGCGTTGGACGACGAGCCCAGCGAATAGCTCCCCCTTTGTGCCTTCGCGTCTTTGCGTTGAGCCCCGCTTCCAGACACCACCGCCCTCCTCTTGTAGGTGGCGCCAGGTGCGTCAGATTTGGCTTGTGGGCCGGGCCGGGGACCGGAGGCGTACTGGTCGTACGGTGAGGATCCCCGGCCCGGCCCGCAAGCCGAAGATGGCGTGCATGGCGCCGCCGTCACTGAAAGAGGAACTTCAGGTTGCCCGCTGACACGAAGATATTGGCGAGGATCTGGCTGATGTCCTTGGCAAGGGAGAGGCCGCCCACGGTGATTGGCTCTTCGGGCACCAGGAGGGTGTCGCCGCGTTCCACCGGCAGGCCGGCGAAGCGACCGGAGGCCCAGCGGTGCTCGCCGCGGCTCCACCACCAGCGGAAGCCTCGGTGCTGGGCCCGCGAGATCACCGTGCCGTCGGCGCGCACCAGATAGAGGTGTTTCTTGTCCGCGTCCTCGCGCATACCGCCGGTCTGGGCGAGGTAGTAGGCGACCGGCTTGTCCCGCTCATAGAGGAGCGAGGTCGGGTTGTAGACCCGCCCGAGGACGGTGACCGACGACGGGACCGGCGGGACCTTGATCTGATCCCCCTCCTCCAACTCGATGTCATAGACGGAACCCGCGAGCTGCGCCACCGGGAGGATCCGGACCACCATCCTCCCCTTCACCTGGGTGGCACGCAGGCGCTCCAGGAGCTGTCTCCTTTCTACCGTTGCCTGCTTCAGGGCCGTGGCCGTCCCCGACTCGAGGGTCTGGTTGGCAATCGCCGCAGACTGACTGAGGAGCTCCTGCTCCTGCTCCTGGATGAAGCTGTTGAGCCGCTCGGTCTGGATCTCACGCACCGAGGCACGGGTGAAGATGGCGCCCTTGAGGAAGGCGCGTGGGGTAAAACCACCGGCCCGTTTCAAGACCTCCGAGATCCGCTCGCCGCGACGAAAGGTGTAGGTGCCGGGGAAGCGCACCTCGCCCGCCACCTGGACCACCCGCTCCGCCGACCAGTCGGGGACGGCACGAATGAAGAGCTGGTCGTTGGGCGTCAGGGGCTGGTTGTGCTCGCCAAGCCCGGCGAGGGCGTCATCGACGTTGAAGTAGATCCGCTCGGTGGTGGTCTTGCTGCCCGCCACATGCAGGCGAGTGAGCTCCGCCTCTTGGTGATAGGCGGCGCGGGTGAGATTGCCCGCCTGGTAGATCAGGTCGCGGATCCGCATCCCCGGGAGGAAGGGATAACGACCGGGGTTGGCGACCTCCCCGCGCACCTCCACGAAGTCGCGGCGCGCCAGCTCCTTCTCCGAGTAGAGGCGGATGGTGTCGCGATCGAGGAGCTCGATGTCGTCCCGCGCGCGCCCCGCCAGGAGGTGAGCGGGCGAGAAGGAGAGGACACTCTCCTTCAGGGTCTCCGGGTCGACACGCCGGACCTCGGCGTAGTCGAGGAAGCAGTGGGGGGGAAACTGTTCGCGGCTGTGGAGGAGCTCGGAGACCCGCATCCCCGCATGCCACGGGTAGCTCCCCGGCTGTTTTACCTCGCCGGTGACCTCCACCCTCCCCTCCACCTCCGGGTAGATGGCGCGCACCCGCACCAGATCGCCGTTTTGCAGGGGGTGGTCACCACTCATCGCCTCTGCCCACGCCACCTCCTCCACCACCCGCCGAAGCTGCCCCTCCACCCGCTCGATCTGCACCTGACGCGGGTCGGCGTGGGCGGTGAGGCCGCCGGCGAAGACAAGGGCCTCCTTGAGCGACTCACCACCGGCGAGCTCGTAGATCGCCGGCCGCTTGACCTGGCCGGTGACCCCCACGGTGGCGCCGATCACCGGCACGAAGACCGTATCCCCCTGGCGCAGGCGCAGGTCGCCGGAGCGGTCGCCGTGCATGAGGAAGTTGTAGAGGTCGACCCGCTCGTTCGCGCCGCCGAGACGGTGGAGCTCGATCGTCCGCAGGCTCCCCTGACGCGACGGACCACCGGCGGCGAAGAGGGCGTTGAAGACGGTTCCCATGCCGCTCACGTCGTAGGATCCCGGCCGCGCCACCTCGCCTACCACGTAGACCTGGACGGTGCGCAGCCGCTGCACCGTCACGGACATCTGAAAACGGGAGAACTGGCGCGACAGGGCCGCGTGGATCCGCTCGCGCGTCTGGGCAAGGGTGAGACCGGCAAGCGACACCACCCCCACCTTTGCGATATGCACCGTGCCGTCCACCTCCACGGGGAGGGCGTAGTCGGCGTCCACCTGGCCCCAGAGGAAGAGCTCCAGAACATCGCCCGGCCCCACAGGATAGTCGGGGCCGGGCGGGGCCTTCATGGCACGTCCCAGGGCGGTCCCACCGCTCGAGAAGAGGTCATAGCCGAACTGCCGGAGATCGCGTCCGGCCCCGGGAGAGACCTTATCCTCCGAAAAGCGCTGCTCTACCGGAGAGGGCGTTCCCTTGGATGTTTCCTGCAAAGGCGTCTTGGGTGCCGTCTTCTCTGATGAAGTTGCCCCGGTCTTCTCCGCCTCATTTACCTTCTTCCCCTCCAGCGGGGTGGCACCAAGCTGGTTACCGGTCGGCTGTACCGGGACAGAAATGGAGTTTGCCCCTCCCTTACTCAACTGTCGCTGTATCTCTTGCAGCTTCTCCTTCTCCTGCGGTGTCGACGGAGTGGTGAAAGAGTTACTGAGAAGCGGGTACGCGAGCGGCCTCGCCCCGAGGAGGACGGTGCCGATCAGGAGGATGGAGAGGGAACGCAGCATGGGCAGTCCGTAGATCTGAGAGCGGGGGAAGATAGAGGGGGAGCGGCGACGAGATCAACCGAGCTCCGGGCCGCTACGCGGCATGGAGAAGGGAGATTTCCCGCGACACCGGCGGCGAGGGTGGTATGACAGGGCGACTGCGGCGCATGACCGGAGGTCCGAAGCACGGCACCTCTCACACCACCCGCACCATCTGCGGCCGGTACGCCTCGGCGGTGGCGGCGGAGCGGAAGCGGAGGTATACGACAAGGCCGCCGGCGGCGAGGCCCGCGAAGGCGGCAAGGATCGCGGCGCCATCGCTGGCGTTCATACGCGCCGCCACGCCGTAGCCGCCGAAGAAGGTGGCCAGGGGCAGGAGGTAAAACCAGAGGGCCCCCTTGAGGACCTGGCGCTCTTCGATGGCGAGGACGACCCGCTGGCCGGGATGGGCGTCGAGATGGTTGGTCACCTCCACCTCCATCTCCCCGTCGTCGAGGCCGAGGGGGTTGCAGGTACCGCGGCTGGCGCAGCTCCCACAGGCGCCGCTGCGGCCGACACGCACCCGCGCCACCCCGTCCGCCACCGAGACGACCACCCCCTCTTCCTGGAGCTCGGCCACCTCACACCTCCTCGCCGACCGGCTCTTCGTGATCCACCCCCTCGGCGCGCAGCTTCTGCTCAGAGAGGAGCTTGTACTCGAAGGCGTCCACCAGGGCGGCAAGCGACGCGTCGACGACGTTGGCCGAGACCCCTACCGTCCCCCACCGCGCCTCGCCATCCCCGGACTCGACCAGGACCCGCACCCTGGACTCGGTCCCCTTGTCGCTCGCCAGGACCCGCACCTTGTAATCGAGGAGCACCACCTCGGCGAGGGCCGGGAAGAAGGTTTCCAGAGCGCGCCGCAGGGCGCGGTCGATGGCGTGGACCGGGCCGTCGCCGGCGGCCACCGTGTGCTCCACCTTACCGTCCACCTCCAGACGCACGGTTGCCTCGCTGATCGGCTCGCTGGCGTGGTCGTAGCGCTCGTTGATGGTGCGGAAGGCGAGGATGCGGAAGGGGTCGTGCCAACGACCGGTGAGGCGACGCACGAGGAGCTCGAAGGAGGCCTCGGCACCTTCGAACTGGTAGCCATCCGCCTCCAACTGCTTCAGGTGGGCGAGGATGCCGGCCACCTCCTCGGAGGAGGCGTCGAGGTTGATGCCGTACTCCGCCGCCTTGATGTGGATGTTCCCCTTGCCCGCCAGGTCGGAGACCAGGACCCGCTGGTGGTTGCCCACGACGGCCGGATCGATGTGCTCGTAGCAGGCGGCGTTGCGCCGCACCGCCGAGACGTGGACGCCGCCCTTGTGGGCGAAGGCGGCATCGCCCACGTACGGCAGGCGCGGGTCGGAGGCCATGTTGGCGAGCTCGGAGACGAAGCCGGAAACCGACTTGAGGCCGGCGAGCTGGGCGTCGGTGACACAGTCGACCCCCAACTTCAGCTTCAGGTTCGCGATCACCGAGCAGAGGTTGGCGTTGCCGCACCGCTCGCCGATGCCGTTGATGGTGCCGTGGACCTGGGTGGCGCCGGCGGCCACCGCCGCGAGGGTGTTGGCCACCGCCAGCTCGGCGTCGTTGTGGGCGTGGATCCCGAGGGGAGTCGGGACGGCGGCGCCCGCCGCCAGGGTCGCCGTGCGCACCGCGTCCGGGAGGGTGCCGCCGTTGGTGTCACAGAGGACGATCCGCACCGCCCCCCCGTCGGCGGCGGCGCGGACGCAGGCGAGGGCGTAGTCCGGGTTGGCGTTGAAGCCGTCGAAGAAGTGCTCGGCGTCGAAGATGACCCGGTCGACCCGGGCGACGAGATAGGCGACCGAGTCGGTGATCAACTCCAGATTCTGCTCGAGGTCGATCTTCAGGGCGTCGCGCACATGCAGGTCCCACGTCTTCCCGAAGATGGTGATCGTCGACGTCCCGGCGGCGAGCAACGCCGCCAGGTTCGGGTCTTCCTCCGGCCGCCTCTTGGCGTGGCGCGTCGCCCCGAAGGCGACCACCTTGTCACGGAAGAAGGGGGCGGCGGCCACCTGCTCGAAGAACTCCACGTCGCGCGGGTTGGCGCCGGGCCAGCCGCCCTCGATGTAGTGGATCCCGAGCCCGTCGAGGCGCTCGGCCACCCGCACCTTGTCCACCACCGAGAAGGCGACCTGCACCGACTGGGTGCCATCGCGCAGGGTCGTGTCGTACAGCTCCACCAGGGGATGGGGAGTCTCATTCAGGGAGCTCATCGCCCCATGATGCACCGGGACCGCCGAGTTCTCACCCCTCCTCCGCCGGCTCCCCCTCCAGCTCGAAGGCGGCATGCAGGGCGCGGACCGCGGCCGCCATCTGGTCGCGGGCCATGACACAGGAGATGCGAATCTCGGAAGTGGAAATCATCAGGATGTTGATCGACTCGGCGCGCAAGGTCTCGAACATCTTTGCCGCCACCCCGGTATGCGACTGCATCCCGAGGCCGACGATCGAGACCTTCGCGGTGGCCGGATCGACCTCGATGGCGCCGATGGACATCTCCTCCTTCAGCCCCTCCATCGTCTCCTGCGCCTGGGCGACGTCCGCCTCGGGCACGGTGAACGACAGGTTCGCATGGCCTTCGGCACCGACACTCTGGACAATCATGTCCACCGAGACCTTGGCGCTCGCCAGGGCCGCGAAGAGCTGCGCCGCGATCCCCGGGTGATCGGGAATCCCGCGCACGGTGACCCGCGCATCCTTCTGGCTGTACGCAATCCCTGAGACGACCACCTGTTCCATCGCTGTATCTCCCTGGACCACCCAACTCCCCTCCTCCTCGCTGAAGGAGGAGCGGACGTGGACCGGAACGTTGAACTTCTTGGCGAGCTCGACCGAGCGCACGTGAAGGACCTTGGCGCCGAGGTTGGCGAGCTCGAGGATCTCGTCGTACGAGATCCGCTCGATCTTGCGCGCCCGCGGAACGATCCGCGGATCGGCAGTGTAGATGCCGTCGACGTCGGTGTAGATCTCGCACACGTCGGCACCCAGCACCGCGGCCAGGGCCACCGCGGTGGTATCGGAGCCGCCGCGGCCGAGGGTGGAGACGCGCGAGTCACCCGCCTCCTCGACGATCCCCTGAAAGCCGGCGACCACCCCCACGCCGCCGTCCGCGAGGAGGCGGCTCAGGACGCGGGTGTCGATCCGCTCGATGCGCGCCTTGGTGTGGGCGGTATCCGTATAGATCCCCGCCTGACGGCCGGTGAGGGCGCGCGCCCGGCAGCCGACCGCCTCCAGGGCGATCGCCAGGAGCGCCACGGTGATCCGTTCCCCCGACGAGAGAAGCAGATCCATCTCCCGCGGCGAGGGGCGATCGGAGAGCTTCTTCCCCATCGCGGTGAGACGGTCGGTCTCGCCGCTCATCGCCGACAGGACGACCACCACCTGGTGGCCCGCGGCGCGGGTCGCCGCCACCCGATCACGCACCGCCCGGATGCGCTCCAGATCGGCCACCGAGGTGCCGCCGTACTTCTGGACGATCAGTGCCATCACGAGCTCCGCAGAGGGAGACGAAGGGTAGGTGAGGGAGTAGAAAGTAGGAAGTAGAAGGTAGAAAGGGAGAGGCTTGCCCTGAGTCTCGTGTCTTCCGTAGGAAAATCGAAGGTTCGGCGCACCCCCCCATCGAGGGCCGCACCCTGCCCACGAGGTCCCCCATCGACGCCCTCCCCCCCGCCCCCCCACCCCCCCCCTCCCCCCCCCCTCCCACCCCCCCCCACCTCCCCCCGCCCCCCCTCCCCCACAACCCCCCCCCTCCGCCCACCCTCCCCTCCACTCCTGCGCCATCGACGCTCCACCCACACTCTC
>CAZRGD010000009.1:0-18989 GCA_964599505.1 uncultured Nitrospirota bacterium
CGCCGATCCCGTGGCGTGCGGGCGGCGCGGCCCGTTGGCCGCGCGCCGCCACCCCAGCTCTTGCGAACACAGGCCCACAGGCCTCCCCCCCGGCCCGCCCGGGCCGTCCCCCACCCCATCCCTCACCCCTCACCCCCCAGCCCCGCGAGCGTAGCGAGCCCCCCATGTCCCGTCCCCTCTACCGCCTGACCTACCTCCTCGCCGAGGGGGTGCGCGCGGTGCGTACCCACCTGGCGCTGGCGGTGATGACCGGCCTCACGATCGCCGTCACCCTCCTGCTCCTCGGCCTCTTTGGGGCCGTCTACCACCACCTCGCCGGGGTGGCGGAGCGGGTCCACGACGAGCTCGGGATGGTGGTCTTCCTCACCGACGACTGCGCCCCCGCCCAGCGCGCCGCCCTCACCGCCTGGCTCCACCACCGCCCGGAGGTGGCCCGAATCGAGGAGACGAGCAAGGCGGAGGCGGCCGCTGCCTTCGCCCGGCGCCACCCGGAGAGCGCCCACCTGCTCTCCCTCCTGGACGAGAACCCCCTGCCGGCGAGCCTCGAAGTCCACCTCGACCCGGCGGTGAGAGCCTCGGCGATGACTGCCCTGGTCCACGAGGTGGAGGGGTTTGCCGGGGTCGACTCGGTGCGCTACGGCAAGCAGTGGCTCGCCACCCTCCTCGGCCTCACCCGCTGGCTGCGCGGTGCAGGCGTGGCGGTGGGCACGCTGCTCGCCGTCGCCGCCCTCTTTATCGTCTCCAACCAGGTAGCGATGTCGATCTACGCCCGCCGGGAGGAGATCGACATCATGCGGCTGATCGGCGCCACCAACCGCTTCATCCGCACCCCCTTCTACCTCGAAGGCGCGGTCACCGGCCTCTTCGGTGGGGTGGTGGCGGCGCTCCTGCTCTCCGTGGCCCACGCCCTGATCGGGCCGCTGCTCGCCGCCCAGGGGGGTGATTTGCTGGCCGGATCCCTCGACCTGGTCTCCATGGGGAAAGGAAAAGGGGAAAGGGGAGAGGGAGCCGGGGCGCTACTGGGGATGGTCGGCTGCTGGGCCTCCCTCGGCCGCTTCTTGAAGGGATGATCGCCCTCGCGCCACTGCTTCTCTGCTGGGTCGCCGCCGCCGCCGCGGCGCCCGCCGAGGTGGGCGCGATCGACAGCCGCGTGGCGTCGAGCCAGGCGGGGCTGGCGGCGATCGAGAGCCAGCTCGACCAGGCCCAGGCGGCCCGCGACGCCAACCGGAGACAGGGCCGCGACCTCGCCCATCGCCTGCACAAGGTGGAAGCGGAGCTCGCCGAGCGGCGCCAGGCGGTGGCCCACCTCGACCAGGCCACCACCGAGCTTACCGAGGAGGTCGCGCGCCTGCGCGAGCGCCTCGCCGACGCCACCGACGCGGTCCACAAAGAGCGGCTTATCCTCGCCGCCCGCCTGCGCCAGCTCCATAAGGAGGGGGATCCGCCGCCGGCGATCGCCCTGCTCACCAACCGCCTCGACCCGTGGGCGCTGCTGCAGGATACCCGCTACCAGGAGGCGGTGGCCGCGGCCAGCGGCCGGCGAATCGACCACCTCACCGAGGAGCAGACCCGACTGGAGACGGTGCGTGAGGAGCTCGCCGCCCGCCAGCTCCGCCTCGACGAGGAGGGCCACGCCCTCACCGCCGCCCGCACCCGGCTCGCCGCGAAGGTGGCGGAGCAACGGGCGCTGCTCGCCAAGAGCCGGCGACAGGCACAGACCCTCGAAGAGCGAATCACCACCCTGCAAGGCGACCGGAAGCGCCTCACTGCCATGCTCCACAAGCTCTCCGCCCGCCGCCAGGCGGTGGCGGCCCGCGGCCAGATCGCCACCAGCCGCGGTCACCTCCCGTGGCCGCTGGTCGGCGACGTGGTCGGCTTCTTCGACGCCACTCCGAAGGGGGGGGGACCGCCGGCAAACGGCATCCGCATCCAGCCCACCACCAAGGGTGAGGTGCGGGCGGTGTGGGACGGCGATGTGGTCTTCGCCGACTGGTTCGAGGGGTACGGTCTACTCCTGATTGTTGACCACGGATCGGGGTACTATTCGCTCTACGGTCACGCCTCGGGGCTCCTCGCCGCCGCCGGGGACCATGTACACCAAGGCGAGGCCATTGCCGATACAGCAGGCTCGCACGCCGATCCCCTCTACTTTGAGATTCGCAAAGATGGCCGTCCCGTCGACCCCCTTCACTGGCTCGAAGGGCTCGCGGCAGTGGCCACCAGCGACGACTAGACCGCATCTCTCGCCATGAATCTGCTCCGAGCGTGCAATCACCCGCATCTCCCGGCCGTGTCCTCGCCGGACGCCTCGCCGCACCGCAAGTGCGCCTGCGCCGTCCGGCTTGCGGGCCGGCCAGGATCTGCGGACGCTTGCACGCTCTCGCGACGATCCCTGGCGAGAGATGCGATCTAACCCTTTCCCTGTCGGCGCATGAAGCGCCTGGAGACCATCATGCGTAGATTTCTCGTCTGGCGCTTCGCGCCTGCCGCCCTTGTTGTCGCCCTCCTCCTGTTGAGCGGCGCGGTCTCCCGCATCCCCGACGTACGCGGCGACGAGGCGGCGCCGTACAAGGCCCTCAAACGGTTCTCCGAGGTCCTGGAGATCGTCGAGCGTAACTACGTAGAGCCGGAGAAGACGGACGACCTGATCGACGGCGCGATCAACGGGATGCTGCAAAACCTCGACCCCCACTCCTCGTTCATGACCCCCGACCTCTACCGCGAGATGCAGGTGGACACCAAGGGTGAGTTCGGCGGCCTCGGGATCCAGATCGGCATCAAGGACGGCCAGCTCACGGTGATCGCCCCGATCGAGGACACCCCTGCCTACAAGGCCGGGATCGAGGCGGGTGATTTCATCATGAAGGTGGACGACCACTTCACCAAGGGGATGTCCCTGATGGAGGCGGTGAAACTGATGCGTGGTCCCAAGGGGATGAAGGTCACCCTCACCGTCGTCCGTCGCGGCCTCAAGGAGCCGAAGCGGATCACCATCGTTCGCGACATCATCGCCATCAAGTCGGTGCGCTCCGAGATCCTCGAAGACAACGTCGGCTACATCCGCATCTCCCAGTTCCAGGAGAAGACGGACAAGGAGCTGGCCAAGGCGATCGCCAAGCTCCAGAAGGCGCACGTGGAGGGCTACCTCCTCGACCTACGGAACAACCCCGGCGGCCTGCTGGACCAGGCAGTGAAGGTCTCCGATGCCTTCCTGCCCCCGAAAAAGCTGGTGGTCTATATCCAGAACAGGAAGGGGCAGAAGCGGGAGTTCTTCACCGAGAACACCGGCCTCGCCGACTCGGTCCCCTTGGTGATACTGGTCAACGGCGGCTCCGCCTCGGCGAGCGAGATCGTCTCCGGCTGCCTCCAGGACCACCACCGCGGGGTGGTCCTCGGCACCCAGACCTTCGGCAAGGGATCGGTGCAGACGGTGATCCCCCTCTCCGGCGGCTACGGCCTACGCCTCACCACCGCCAAGTACTACACCCCGCGCGGCACCTCGATCCAGAACACCGGCATCACCCCGGACATCGAGGTCGCCCAGGAGCTGATCGTCGCCCACCAGGAGAACGGCGCCTCCTTCCACATCAAGGAGCGCGACCTGCGCCACCGCCTGGAGAACAAGGACCTCCCCGAGAACAAGGAGGCCGCACCCGCCGACGCGGGAAAGGGCGACGCCAAGGAGACGACCGCGGAGAAGGAGCGGCGCGACTACCAGCTCCAGCGTGCCATCGACCTGATCAAGTCGATCGCCGTCTACGAGAAGCTCGGCCAGCCGACGCCGGTCGAGGCGGCCGCCACCGCCAAGGGGTGAGGCAGCGCCGCGCCCGCCCACACACAACGAGGGCCGCGGTGGCACGGGAAAGCTCCCGGCCACCGCGGCCCACCATCTGGATCCCCCGCGACGTGGGGGCCACAGACCGATGATCGAGACTACGCCCCGAGCTCGGTGAGGATGTTTACGTAACTCGACTTAGGCTGGACACCCACGGTCTGCTTGGCGATCTTGCCATCCTTGAAAAAGATCACCGTGGGAATCGACATAATCCCGAACTTGGCGGCGATGGCGCGGTTGTGGTCGGTGTTCAGCTTGCCCACCTTCACCCGGCCATCAAACTCCTTCGCGACCTCCTCGATGGTCGGCCCCAACATCCGACACGGGGCACACCACTCCGCCCAAAAGTCCACCATGACAGGAATGTCGGACTTGAGAACCTCGGCATCGAAGTTGTCATCCGTCAACGTCAACTCACTCATGTGCTGGCTCCAATAAAGTTTCAAAGGGGACAGGATGTTCGCTCACCACACCCTACAATGCCACCTAGATTCTGCAATTCTTCGGCATTCGGCCGCCGATTCAGGCCCTTCTGCGGCGTTGGCTTCACCAATTTCGTGCTCACCGTACCTCAAGTACGCCTGCGCCGAAATCGGCTCGCCGCCTTGCAGAAGGACCTGCCTCGACGCCCTCGGTGCTCGAAGGAGTGCAGAATCTAGGTGCCAAATATGGGGGCGCACGAGAACCACGTTCCAGAAGTCGCAGCCGCTCCGGATGCCGAAATGGCTCGGTGGTCCCGTACGAGCCCTAAAGAACCAAGAAGGAGCCCAACGATTCACCTGGAGCGCCGATTGCCGATAAGCCCTCATGGACTCGCCAGGTGGGTCCATCAGGAGCACCGTGTCCGCAGGTCGACCCTGAACTGCTCCCAACACCGAGGTTGCCCATGTCCCCGACCGCCCACCGTCTCATTCCCGCCATCGCCCTCGTGGTGGCCTCCTTCGCCATGGCCGCCACCGCCACCACCATGGAGGAGCGCCTCAACCGGGGAGACCACATCCACGGCCTCTACCCGAGCAAGGAGCATGTGGTCGTCCACGGCGATACCCTGTGGGACCTCTCGGGAAACTACCTGAAAGACCCCTTCATCTGGCCGGAGATCTGGCAGGTCAACCCGCAGATCGACGACCCGGATCGGATCTACCCCAATAACCAGGTCCAACTCCCGGGCCACGCCCCGGCGGCGCCGCCGACCTCGCACCTGCCCCACCTTGCCGCCCCGGGCCAGCCACCGGCCGCCACGCCGGCGGCCGAGGCCGCAGCAGCCCCCGAGACGCCGTCTACGCCACCGGCGCCGCTGGTGGCATCCACCGATCGCATCGCCCATAGCGGCTGGCTCGCCGGCCTCCACGAAGAGGTGGGAATGGGCCGCATCCTCGGGAGCTGGCACAGCCAGCACAAGATGCTCGCCACCGAGGCCTCGGTCTACCTGAGCCTCGGCAACCGCGACGGGGTGGTCGCGGGGGACCGCTTCCAGGTGGTGGAGATGGGCGAGGTGATCCGCCACCCGGAGACCCACGAGCCCGTGGGTCGTCTGATCCGGGTGGTCGGTGAGATCGAGCTCACCGAGGTCCACGACGCCACCTCCTCCGGCCGCGTCATCCACGCCTTCGCCCCGGTGACCGCGGGAGATCGCGTGATGCCGGTACCCAGCCCGCCGCCGGTGACGGCACGACCACGCAGCGACGGCCCCGAGGGTCTCAAGGCGACGGTGGTCGCGACCCCCGACAGCCGCAGAGCGGTCGCCACCAACGACGTCATTTTCCTCGACGTCGGCACCGACCAGCAGGTACGCCCCGGGGACCACTTCTACCTCCTCCGCGACAACACCCTGTTCGCCGAAGCCAGCCCAATGCGCTACGCCAGCGAGGCGGTAGTCCTCGATGCCCGTGCCCACACCAGCACGGCGCTGATCACCAAGAGTCTGACCGAGGCATACGTGGGCAACCGGGCCACCTACGCCAGCGCGCCGCTGCCCGACATCTATCACCAATGAATCGCGCCGGCGCGATTCATAAAAAGGGGGGCGCCACCTTCCGGTGGCGCCCCCCTCTTACGTGAAGCCGGTTCCCCCACCTTCACGTGCGACAGGGGGTTGCGACCAGAGTGCGCCCGGCATCACTGCCATCCTCGCCGAGCGCGTCCCCACCCACGGTCTCCGCCACCAGTCACGATCCGGACTCGAGCCCGCTTTCCCTCGTCACGATCGCCTAAGTCCTACAGACTCCTGGCTCGACGCCTTCTTGGTAGTGGCCGCGGGTGGGGGCCACCAGAAACCACCTACACCGACCTCATCCTCCGACTCCGAATCCCCCTAAACCGACATCTGGTACCGGCACCGGGGCAGATTGACGCTCACCGCCGTCGGCGACCCCGGTTGACTCTCGAAGGTGACCGTACCGCCGTGCAACTCGACGATTCGCTTCACGATGGCCAGCCCCAAGCCTGCGCCACCGTGCAGAGGCGAGCGGGATGGCTCGACCCGGTAGAATGGATCGAAGAGCTTCGGTATCTCCGTGCTCCCGACCCCAGGCCCGGTGTTCGTCACCATGATCGAGACGCCGTTTGCCGATGGGTTCCCGACAACCGTGACCCGGCCACCGAGGAGGTTATACTTGATCGCATTGTCCAGTATGTTGGAGAACGCCCGGCGCAACATCTGCGCATCTCCGCGAACCATGAGATGAGAGGGTAGATGAGATTCAAGACGAATATCGGTGGCCTGAGAGACGACGCGGTAATCATCGATCAGCGATTCCAGTAGTTCAGACAGATCGACCACCTCTTCTGTTTTCGTACCGTCGATTTCCAGTGCGGAGAGGTCCAGGATGCTCGTCACCAGACGCTCCATGCGCAGCACCTTGTCGGTCAGCCGCGCAACGCCTTCCGCCCCTAAATCCGGGGCACCCTGATCGCTGGGGGAATAGAGCGCCTCCAGCTCCAGACGCATGATCGCAAGCGGCGTTTTCAGTTCGTGTGACGCATCCGCTAGCAGTCTCTTCTGCTTTACGAATGCATCCTCGAGACGGTCGAAGAGATGGTTTAGCGTTCGCGCCAACGCGCTAAATTCGTCCCGGTCGCCGGTGACAGGGATCCGCCGGTCGAGATGTCTGGCGCTGATATCCCGAGCCTGGGCGTCGATGATGGCGACGGGCTTGAGAATGAAACCGGCCAGGAAGTAGCTGATCGCCATGAGCAATAGCACCGAGAATGCGAGGCCACTGACCACCGCGACGACCATATCCGCCATCTCTTCTTCGAGCTTCTCCATCGGTCGCCCGGCGCGCACGACGAGTGTCTTGCCGGCCGATGGAATCGTCATACTCCGCACTCGAAAGCTCACCTCGCCGCGCGAATCCTGCCCGAGATCGAGCTTCGCGCGTGGGACCACGACGCTCACGGTGACGCTTGAATTGGGGGCCGTTTCCGGGATGGCAACGAGTTTCGCCAACCGAGATCGGTACATCGACCGGCCGCTATCTCGATCACGAACATCCAGCCAGTATCGCGCGCCGCCGATCGATGGAGCCTCTTCGGGGCTGTCTTCATCGCCACGGCTCAGAACGAGATGAACGGCCCTCATGGCGGTCTCCGCCAGTTCTGAATCCATGATGCGGAACGGCTGCTCCACCATTTCCGAGGCGATGATGGAGGAAAACGCCAGGCTGGAAAAAAAGCCCGCCGCGGTGATCAACAGGGTGATCTTTTGCCGGACGGTCACCCCGCTGCATCCTTGATCATGTATCCAACACCGCGAATCGTCCGGATCACGGAACCATGGCCGGGTCGGTCGATCTTCTTGCGTAGATTCTTGATGTGAACGTCGACGAAATTCGACATGCTGAACGGATCGAAAGCGTCTCCCCAGACGTGCTCCGCGAGATTGAAGCGCGACACCGCCCGGTTCTTGTTGTAGAGGAGGAATTCGAGAATCGCGAATTCCCTGGCGGTCAGCTCGACCACCCTGCCTCCCTTGGTGACTTCGCGACTTACGGTATCCAACTGCAGACCTGCGGTCTCCAACACGGCATCCGCCTGGCCGCCGGCGCGTCTGAACAGGGCGCGCACACGCGCGAGCAATTCATCCAACGAAAAGGGCTTCGCCAGATAGTCGTCCGCCCCCAGGTCGAGCCCCTTGATCCGGTCGTCGACGCCTCCCCTGGCAGTCAGCATGAGGACCGGGGTCTCGATGCCCCCGCGGCGAATCTCCCGAAGCACGGACAGGCCGTTTTGTTTCGGCAGCATGACATCGAGGATGATCAGATCGACCGGCCGCTCGAATACCTTGTCCAGCGCCTCGTCGCCATCCGCCGCGGTTTCGACCAGGTACCGCTGACCTTCGAGGGCGCGCCTGAGTTGGTCCAGCAGCACGTGCTCGTCGTCGACGATCAGGATCCGCATCTCGGGTGTCCGCATCAGCCGACAAACGGCGACCGGCGTCTCGACCGGCGCAGATACCAACCCACCAAGATCGCACCCACGAGGACCATGGCGAGGGAAATCCAGTGCAGGTTGTGCGATATCAGCGCTTCATTCCGCCCGAGCCAGTACCCCAGGCCAGCCAGGACCATGGTCCATATTCCGGCGCCCAGGAGGGTCGCGGCGCAGAAGGCGTAGATGTTCATCCGCGCCAGCCCCGCGGGCAGCGAAATGTATTGACGGACGCCCGGCAAGAGCCGGCCGATAAAGGTGCTAATGTGGCCATGGCGGTCGAAGAACCGGTCCGCTTTTTCCAACGACCGATGGCTCACCAGCAGATACCGCCCATATTTTTCGAAAAAGGGCCGACCAAATTTCCGTGCCAGCCCGTAATTGAAGACCGCACCGAGGAGGCTCCCCACGGTGCCGGAGAGGATGACCATGCCGATGTTCAGCTCGCCGGTCGCCGCCAGGTAGGCGGCGGGAGGGATTACCACTTCGCTCGGAAAGGGGAAGAAAGAGGATTCCAGCGCCATGAGCAGCACGATGCCCGGATATCCCCACTGACCGACGGTCTCGGCGAGCCCGGCAACGATCTGGTGAAACACGTCAAACTCCTTCCGAACGAGGATCCGTGGGCCATCCGTCGAGGACTTCCACGGTATCAAGATCGTCACCCATCGCTGATCCGCGCCAGGACTTTGTAGATGAGCGGCATGACGATGACGGTCAGAGGTATCTGCACGAGCAGTCCGGAGATGATCGCCACGGCGAGGGGTTGCTGCATCTGGGAGCCCTGTCCCATGGCCATGGCCAGGGGGATCAAGGCGAGGAAGAAGGCCAATGTGGTCATGGTGATGGGACGCAAGCGATTGATGCCGGCCTGGATCAACGCCCGGCTCTTACCGAGGCCGTTGCGCAATAGCTCGTTGTATTCCGAGAAGTAGAAGATGGCGACCTCGGTAACAATCCCGACGATCATGGTCATGCCCATCATGGCGGTGATGTTCAACTCGATCCCGGTGACCCACAGGCCGATGAACACCATCCCCATGGCCAGGAGCGGCATGGCGAGAATCGACAACACCACGGAAAATTCTTCGTACAGAAAGAGCAGCAAGAGAAAGACCAGACCCCAGGCGGCCGCGAAGACGGCCATCAGCCCCCTGAAGGCGATCTGCTGTTGCTTGTAGAGGCCACCGAGCTCGAAATACATCGCCTTGGGCAACAGACCGGGTCTCGCCATCGCGGCCTTCACGTCGCGGATGGTGGAGCCCATGTCACGCCCGTTGATACGGCCGGTGACGGCAACCATCCGTTTCAGGTTCTCACGGGTGATCTGGGGCTGTCCGGTGAGGGTCGTGACCCGAGCAATCCGCTTCAGGGGAAAGACATGGCCGTCGGGGGCGCGCAGCTTCATCTTCTCCACATCGGCAGCCGTCCGCCGGACCTTCTTCGGAGTCCAGACCCGTATATCCACGAGCTTGACGCCCTTCTGTACCTGGGTGGTGACCACCCCCCTCAGCCACGCCTGGAGCTGCTCGGTGACCTCTTGTGGATCCACCCCTTCGAGGGCCGCCTTCTCCCGGTCGATGCGAATGCTCAGGGCATCACCCGCGAGCACGATACCATCTTTGACCTCGACGACGCCGGGGATCCGTCTGATCGCGCCGGCGACCTTTGGAGCAACGCGCATGAGCTGCCGGAAGTCGTCGCCGTACAGCTTGACCTCGATGGGCTGGGGCACGGCCGTGAGGTCGCCAATCAGGTCCTCCATCAACAGGACGAGGTCGGTTTGCAGTCCTGGAACCTTCGTCTCGATCTCGGCCCGGATCTCGTCCATGACCCGATCGATCGGCGGTCTCGGCATCGGTTTGAGGCGCACAAAGAAGTCCCCCTCGTTCGACTCGTGCAGGCTACCGCCGAGCCCCCCTCCGCTGCGTTTCGAATAGGTCTCGACCGCCGGGTTGGCGGTGAGGATAGCCTCAATCTGATTCACCAGACGATCGGTCTCCGCCAACGACGTGCCAGGAGGCGAGAGGAAATCGAGCACGAAGCCCCCCTCGTCCATATGCGGCATAAAACCGGAGCCGACATGGGTATACGCCAGGTAAGAGAGCACCAGATACGGGATCAGGATGACGACGATCCAGAGGGGACGGCGCACGAGGCGGTGCATCACAAGGCGGTAGCCGTAGAGAACGCGGCGAAATATCGGCCCGTTGTCCTCCTTTTCGGCGTCCTTTTGGCGCAGGAGATGCTCGGCGAGGAGCGGCACCGCGAGCCACGCCAACAGGAAGGAGACCATCAGGGAGCTGGCCATGGTGAGCGACAGCGCCTTGAAGAATGAGCCGGTCACCCCACTGAGGAAGGCCAGGGGCGCGAAGATGACGATCGTCGCCGCCGAGGAGCCGGCCAACGGCCGGGTGAATTCGATGGCCGCCTCACGAATCGACAGGGTGAAATGGGCGTCGCGCCCCTTGCGCTCACGCAACCGCCGGACAATGTGCTCGATCATGACGATCGCATCGTCGACGATCAGGCCGACCGCCGCGGCCATGCCGCCGAGGGTCATGATGTTGAAACTGGCATGGAGGACGTAGAGCAGCAGTATGGTGGTGGCCAGCGCCGTTGGCACGATCAGGATGGCGATCGCGGTGATCTTCAGGCTGCGCAAAAAGACCAGCAACACCAAGGCCGCCAGGACGATACCGATGACGATGGAGTCACGGACGCTGGTGGCGGATTCGGTCACCAACTGGCTCTGGTCATACCAATTGGCAACGGAGAGTGCCTCGGGAAGCTTGTCGTGATAGGTCGCCAGCCGGCCATTGATGGTCTTGACGATCTGCACCGTGTTGGCGTTCGGCTGTTGATAGATGAGGACCAACGCGGCCTGTTTGCCGTCTGCGGAGACCTTCAACCATTCCGGTCTCTCCGACCCGTAGACCCGCGCAATGTCCTCCAGACGCACCAGGCCGTTGTCGCCGCTACGCAGGATGGTATTGCGAACATCCTCCAGGCCATGGATCCGCGTGTCGGAGAGGGTCAGGTACAGCTTGTAGTGGTCCTCCACACGGCCGACCGCCTGCAGCACGTTCGCGGCGCTGAGGGCACGGGTGACATCGCGGAAGGATAGGCCGTAGGCGCTCAGCTTCTCTGGATCGACCTCGACCCGATATTCGAGGCTCTTGCCGCCCATGATGCGAACGCGGGCGACGCCGTCGATCGAGGAGAGGAGCGGAACCAACTGATATTCGCCGATATCACGGAGCTTGACCTGCGACAGGGTGGCGGAGGTGAGGCTGTACGCCGCGACCGGAAAGACCGTCGGGTCCATCCGCCGCACGGTGAACTTCGTGCCCGGAGGCAGATCGGAGAGGATCTGATTGATCGCCGATTCCACCCGCAGCAACGCCGCGCCCATGTCGCTTCCCCAGGCAAAGGTCACCGACGCCTCCGCACTGCCGCGGGTGCTGGTGGAGCGAATGGAGACCACGCCGCGGATCGGCCTGACCGCCGCTTCGATCTTGCGGGTGACGGCGATCACCATTTGGTCAGCGGGACGGTCGCCCGCGTCCACGTTGATCGCGATACGGGGAAAATTCACCTCCGGGAAAAGGCTTACCGGCAGCTTGAACGCGGTCAGCAGCCCCGCCACGGAGAGAAAGAGAAAGAGTGACAGGATGGACCGGCGATGTGCCGCCCCCCAGTGGGCAATATCCATCTACTCGCTCTCCCGCACCGCCATGCCGTCGCGCAGGACGTAGTTGCCGACCGAGACGACCGACTGTCCGGGCTCCAGACCACGGGTGATCTCCATCCACCGGTCGTCCACCAGCCCGACCTCGACATGGACACGCTTGGCCTTGCCGTTGACGACGACAAAGACATAGTGACCGCGTTCATCCTGCAACACCGCGCTCCGCGGCACGGTAGTGCCAACGTGCGCATCAAGTTTCAGATCTGCTTTTAGGTAACTGCCCAGCACCAAGTGATCTGCCTGGTTGGGGGGGATGGGCGCAAGAGCATCGACGAGATGGGTTCTCGGATTGATCATCGCGTGGATTTCCAGCAATTGGCTATGAGCCTGATAGCCTGGGACAAATACCGAGTGAATGGTCACCGGGGTACCTGGTTTGAGAAGATGGATCTCCTCCGGTTCGACGCCCAACTCGGCGATCAGACGGTCGCCGGTCGCGATCGCGAGCGCGGTGCTATTCGCCTGCACCCGGTCGCCCTGCTTGACCCCGAGATCGGTGATGATCCCATCCGTCGGTGCGGTGAGTCTTTCCCTCTCCTTGTTCGCCCCCTGAGCTTCGAGGGCCTTCAGGCGGCTGTGCGCATCGGATAGCGCCTTGCGTGCCGCATCCACCTGCGCCTGGGTGGCCAACTGTTCTTGCAAGAGGCGCTGCTGGCGGGCCAGCTCGCGCTCGGCGTAACCGACCGCGCTGCGCGCCTGAAGATATTCCATCCGTGCCGCCGGCGCCGTGGTCAGCTCGATCAGGAGAGCGCCACGCCTGACCCGTTGACCGAGCCGCACCCCCACGCGGGTGACCAACCCCGCGTGCGGCAGGGAAACGGTCCGTACGGCATTCGGAGCCGGCTGTACCCGCCCATAGACGGTGATGGTTTCGCTAACCGTCCGCTGAACGACCTTCGCCTCCTTGATGCGTACCGACGGTTCCCCTGCCCGCGCCGGCATGGTGGCCAGACCCAGGACGAGATACATCCCGATCGCAATCGGTAGCCGTTGCCTCACTGTGGGTCTCCTTGTAGGGCATTGGGCTGCGCCACCTTGCCCTCTGCGGATAGGGCCAACACCGTCTGCGTGGCAATGAGGCCATCCCACTGACTTTGGTCCAGGCCGATCTTTTCCTGGAGGGTGGTCATCAAGCTGGTTTCCATGTTCAGGAAGGTCAACGCATCGATATCGCCACGCCGGTACGCCTCACGTCCCCTGGCAACCAGCTTGTTCAGGGATGGGAGGTATCGATCGAGACGCTGCCGCTGCTCCGCGACGATGGCCTGCAACTGGATCAGCCGATCGACGTCGATCGCCGCCTGATCGAGACGTGCGTGATATTCCTCACGTAACCGCGCGCGTGTCGCTCGCTCGACCTTGATCTCCCCCCTGTTGCCCGAGAACAGAGGCAGCGTCAGGCCGATCGTAAATCCATTCGTCGAGACGCTCCCGGTGTCGCGCGCCCGCGTGATGCCAATGGTGATCGATGGAAATTGCCCTAAAATAGCGGCTCGTACCCTCGCCTCCTGGCTGCGATATCCGGCCTGCAACGCCAGTAGGTCCGGTCGGCGTTGCGCCAGACCTTTCATCTTTCCGCGCAGGGTCTGGGCGTCGGGCAACGATGGAAGGGGGGGCAGGTGGACCTGAAGCGGTGCCTCGGGATCCATGCCGAGCAACAACTTCAGGGAATGAACGGTCTCGTTGTGACTTTTTACGAGTTGATTGATTTTGCTCAGGGTATCCAGAAGCGCGGTCAAGTCCGTTCCCGTCACATCCAAGGTAAGATTGGCTTCCGCCAGGGCCTTACGCGAACGCCGATAGCGCTGGAGATACAGCTCATGCATCTTGCGTAGCAGGGCGAGTTGTCGTCGCTCGGCAACCAGGCGCACGGTCAGATACCGCGCCTGTTGGCTCACCTGCCACTCCTGCCACAAAAACTCCAGATCGGCCTGCTGTAAACCTTGCTCTTCACTGTCGATCCGTGCGCCACGGCCAATCAATGAAGTGAGGTCGTAAGCGAGACCGATCCCCCAGCCCGTGACGGTACCGGGAATGGTTCCCGTGGGCAGGTCGACATTCGCGGAGAGCTCCGGATCGGCGGGCAGACGGGCCGCATAGAGACGGGCGCGCTCCACCCCGAGCCGCTTTCGTGCTGCCCTGAGGTCCGGGTTATTGCGGACGGCGAGGTGCGCGACCTCCGCCAGACTCAGCCTCTTCGCATGGGGGACATCCGGCGAAGGTGCGGCGGATTCCAATCGGTCAACCGCGGGCACGAGATCCCCACCATGAGGCAGTGGCTTTGGCCGATAGGTGGCACAGCCACCGAGCAGCACATTCGCAGCCACAAGGAGGTGCAACAGGTATCGGAACGGTTCGCTCGCAGTCAGGCGCTTCATGGTTGTGTCGAAGGGATGGCGAGCGGTGGTATGGCGCGCCGCTCCCCTCATGGTGATCAGGGCGTATGCGTGGATCTCTCCCGCCACGATGGACCGCCATCATGAAGATCCGATGAAGGGGGGGTCCCTACGGTGAGGGGCGGCGAGGCGTGATCGAAGGCGGCAGAGGGACCTGATCACGAGACCCATCGCCAAGAGTGACTAGAAGGTGGATCGCGCCACCAAACTCCAGCCGCCGCCCGGTCTTGGGATCAAGATCAGCGATCACGCCGACACCGGGGGCGTAGTACTTGTGCTCGAAGACATGGGGCTCGATCGGGTTGAAGTCCCTGGTCACCAGGCGGTCGCCATCACAGGAGGTGAAGGGGACACTCTTCGTGCCCGTGAGGCTCAGCACCCGGGCCAGATCCTCGGCATCGCCGAGGGAGGACTCCTGTCGGTAGAGATCACCCACCTTCGGGTCGGCCTCCATCCGGACCCCGCCTAGGCGCCGTCCACGCCCACCCTCCTGGAGCGGGTGGGGCGCGCGAGTGGGGAGCGGCGCGCCCTCGTCAGCTCTCCGGTGGCGAGATGCAGCGGGTCTCATTGGCCCGCGCAGTCGCCCACCGGCCGCAGATGGTCCTCGCCGACGAGCCCACCGCCAGCCTCGACTCCACGACCGGCCGCGACCTCATGGCCCTCATGCAGGAGCTCGTCCGGGAGCAGCGGTGCACCCTCCTGGTGGCGACCCATGACCCGGCGGTGGAGGAGATCGCCGACACGGTCCTGCGCCTGCGCGACGGACGCGTCCTCCCCGAGTGAAGCGGCCACCCGACTCCCCCCCGTCCTGTCACCCACACGACGTCCGCAGCACCACAAAAAGAAGAGGGCACCACCTGCCGGTGGCGCCCCCCCTTTACATATGGCGGAGCGGACGGGACTTGAACCCGCGGCCTCCGGCGTGACAGGCCGGCGTTATAACCATCTTAACTACCGCTCCGAAGGGTAGTGCGTTGGAGGCGGGATCTTATCGTGTTTCCCACAAAGGTAAAGAGCCCCGTCATCCCTCCCAGACGGCCTCCGGATAATGGTCTCGAATGAGCACGTCCTTGGTGAGGAGGGGGGTGCTGTCGATGGCGGCCTGGGCGACGATCAACCGGTCGAAGGGATCCCGGGTCCACGTCTGGACAAGAGCCACGGCGACCACCTCGGGAAACGACCTATCGCTGCGGGTGAGGCCGAGGCGTCGTTGCAGATCCGCGACCACCTCGCCACCGGGGATCGCGGTTCGCCCGATCTCATAGAGGTACTCCAACTCCAACTCGACCATGGGGGAGATCACCAGAGCGTGATCCCGGAGCAAGGCCCGATTCCCCTCGCCGAGGCGTTCGAGGTCGCCAGCAAAGAGCCACGCGACCACGTGGGTGTCGAGGTGGATCACGGCCGCCACTCGCCGGACCAGTCTCGGTGCACCAACTCCTCAGGGTCACCCTTGAGGTAGTCGGAGCGCCTGGGGAGATGATCGAGAGGGCTGTCCCCCACCGGCACGATGCGCAACAGATGGCCCCGCCGCTCCACCTCAAGGGGGATGCCCGATTCCAGCACCTGATCCAGAAGGCGGTAGATGTTCGCCCGGAGCTTCGATGCGTTCATGGGCATGGGCACTTCCTCGATCTCCACTCTCCCCAACAGGATGGAACCAAGGCTATCGCCAGTACGTACGCATGTCAACTAAGATACGTACGCATTTAACCCATTCCCGAAAAAGGGGACAGGACCCTTTTCTGGCGCGCGATCTCACGGGACCGCAGGCTTGAAAAGGGTCCTGTCCCCTTTTTCGGGAATGGTGGGCGAAACAGGGTTCGAACCTGTGACCCCCGGCTTGTAAGGCCGGTGCTCTCCCAGCTGAGCTATTCGCCCGGTGCGTTCGTAAGGGCCAGCGAAGAAATTTGGCGTCCCCAAGGGGATTCGAACCCCTGTCGCCGCCGTGAAAGGGCGGTGTCCTAGGCCTGGCTAGACGATGGGGACAGATCTCCTCTGTGTGATGTGCCGGCGGCTCGGATCGCCCCCCCGGCGCCATGGTGAGCCGTGAAGGGATTGAACCTTCGACCCGCTGCTTAAAAGGCAGCTGCTCTACCGACTGAGCTAACGGCTCCCTCCAGGCGATGAGATGCCGACGAGTCGCGGGGTTATAGGCAACGAACCCTAGAAAGGCAAGTCGTTGATGATGGTCGAGTCGCGCTCCGGGCCGGTGGCGACCAGGCCGATCGGCACTCCGACCAGTCGCTCGATCTCCTTCAGGTAGGCGCGCGCCTGCTTCGGCAGCTTGGCCAGATCGGTGATCCCGTGGGTAGTGGTCTCCCACCCCGCCATCTCCTTGTAGACCGGCTTGCAGGCGGCGAAGAGCTTCCCCTGGGTGGGGAAGACGGCGAGCTCCTCGCCGTCGACCCGGTAGCCGGTGCAGATCTTGAGCACCGGCAGCTCGTCGAGGACGTCGAGCTTGGTGATCGCCAGGGTGGTGAGGCCGTTGAGCTGCGCCGAGCGGCGCACGAGGACCGCGTCCAACCAGCCACAACGGCGGGTCCGGCCGGTGGTGGCGCCGAACTCGCCGCCGGTGGTCTGGAGGCGAACGCCGATCTCGTCGTTGAGCTCGGTGGGGAAGGGGCCCTCGCCGACGCGTGTGGTGTACGCCTTGACGATCCCCACCACCCCGTCGATCTGGGTCGGGCCGATGCCCAGGCCGGTGCACGCGCCGCCGGCGGTGCAGTTCGACGAGGTGACAAAGGGGTAGGTGCCGTGGTCGATGTCCAGATGGGTCCCCTGAGCGCCTTCGATGAGGAGGTTGCGGCCGGCGGCGATCACCTCCTGCACCACCGTCACCGTGTCGGTGATGTGGCCCGCGAGCCGCTGACCGTAGCCGAGGTAGACCTTGCACACCTCCTCCGCCACCAGGGGCGGGGTGGCGTACCGCTGCACCATGGTCGGGTTCACCTCGTCGAGGACCCGCTTCACCTTCTCCTTCAGGAGGGTGGGGTCGAGGAGGTCCCCCATCCGGATCCCGCTGCGGTCCATCTTGGCGGTGTAGGTGGGGCCGATACCGCGACCGGTGGTACCGATCTTGGTACTGCCGCTCTGTGCCTGCGCCTCGCGCCCCTGATCGATGATCACGTGCCACGGCATGATCACGTGCGCGGAGCTGCTGATCGCCAGGCGGCCGGCGAGGCGGATGCCGCGCTCCTCCAGGCCGTCGATCTCCTCGATCAGGTCGCTTGGCGAGATCACCACGCCGTTGCCGATCACGAGCTGCTTGTCCGCGGCAAAGACGCCCGAGGGGACAAGGTGGAGGATGAATTGCCCCTTGTCGTTGATCACCGTGTGGCCGGCATTGTGGCCGCCTTGAAAGCGCGCCACCACGTCGGCGTGCTCGGTGAGGAGATCGACGATCTTCCCCTTGCCCTCATCACCCCACTGACTTCCGACGACGACGACAGTCGACATGACACACTCCTCGTAGGCCGATCCTTACCTTCGATTTCCCGTTCCCCCTCCTCAATAGAGGAGTGAACGCGGGCGGCCGTTGCAATCCCCACGCGCGTGGGGCACGGTACGCAAGTCTAGGAAAATGCACGGTCTCACACGCCCTTCGAGGGTGTCAAGAAAGCCACCAGACCCTGCGGACGGAGCGCAAATGAGAATCGGCGTCATCGGCGTGGGTAACATGGGGGAGGCCCTGGTCCGCGGGATGCACACCGGAGGCGGCCACACCCTGCTCCTCCACGACCTACGCGCCGATCACCTGCAGGCGGTGGCGAGCCGCTACGACGCCCGCCCCTGTACCGCCGCCACCGAGGTGGTGAACGAGGCCGAGGTGATCCTCCTGGCGGTGAAGCCACAGCAGATGGAGGCGGTGATGGCCTCAATGGCCGCCGCCGGTCGCCCCGAGACCCTGTGGGTGAGCGTCGCCGCCGGCGTCACCCTCGCCACCCTCCGCGCCGCCCTCGCCAGCGACCGGGTGGTCCGGGTGATGCCCAACACCCCGGCCCTGATCGGCGAGGGGATGGTCTGCTTTGCCGCCACCCCCGATCTCTCCGAGGAGGACCGGCGCACGGTTGCGACCCTCCTCACCCCCCTGGGCAGGGTCGAGGCAGTCGACGAGGCGCAGATGGACGCGGTCACCGGCCTCTCCGGCTCCGGCCCCGCCTACGGCCTCCTCATCATCGAGGCCCTCGCCGAGGCGGGGATCGCCGAGGGGCTCCCGGCGCCGCTGGCCCTGGAGCTCGCCGCCCAGACCCTGCGCGGCACCGCCACCCTCGCTCTGGAATCCGACGACCACCCGGCGCTGCTCCGCCAGCGAGTCACCTCACCCGGCGGCACCACCGCCCGCGGCCTCGCCGCCCTGGAAGCGGGTGGCCTGCGCGCTACCCTGGCCGCGGCGGTCAGGGCCGCCACCGCCCGCTCCCGGGAGCTGGGGAAGGGGTAGGGGCGAGGGTAGGACAGTAGGAAGTAGGAGGTAGGAAGTAGAAAGTAGAAAGTAGAAAGGGGGAGGACGGCCCTGCGGGCCGCAGGAAATGGCGATGGAGACCACCACCAAACGTATCCCGACACCCGGTAGGCG
>CAZRGD010000010.1:0-18838 GCA_964599505.1 uncultured Nitrospirota bacterium
CCTCGGCCACCTGGGTCTTGCGGATGTAGTCCAGCAGCGAGGTCTTGCCGTGGTCGACGTGGCCCATGACGGTGACCACCGGCGGTCGCGGCTCCAGGTCCTCCTCGGGGATCTCCTCCACCACTGCCGGGAGGATCTCCTCCGCCTCTTTTAGCTCCTCGCGCTCGACGGTGAGGGCACAGCCGTATTCGCCGGCGAGTAGCGCCGCGGTCTCTTTGTCGATGGACTGGTTGACGGAGGCCATCACCCCCATCCCCATGAGCTTGAGAACCACCTCGTTGACCGGCACCTCCATCGCTTTGGCAAGGTCGCCGACGGTCGCCTCCTCATCCCACGCGATGATCCGGCTTCCCTCGCCGCCGGCGCCACTGAGATCGATCACCTCGGTGCGCTCGACCTCCGCCATCACCTCGCTGCGCTTGCGGCGCCGCTTGAAGCGGCGGCGACCGGCGGGCTGCGGCCCGGTCGGGCGGCCGGGACGCCGTCCCTTGTCCTTCTTGTTGACGACCGAGGTGACCACCTTCTTGCCACGGGTGGTGGGCCGGCCGCCGGCGGGTAGATGCGAACGGGTGGTGTCGGCCACCGAGACGACATGCACGCCGGGACGCCGCCCCTCGCGCTTGGCGATGGGGACGCGGGTGCGCCGCTCGTGCTCGCCGTACTCGACGCCGCCACCGGAGCGGGTGGTGATGGTACGCGGCGGGGTGAGGTCGACGTGACCGACGACCTCACCGAGCTGTGACGGCTGTGCCTTGGCCGGACCGAGATCCGCGTCGATCTTGCGACCGGTGAGCGCCGGCGTCGCGGGCGGACGCGGCGGCCGGCGCGGCTGCGGCGTCCGCTGTGCCACCGGCGTCTCGGCGGCGACTTTCGGGGGAGCTGCCTCGACGTGACCGACGACCTCACCGAGCTGCGACGGCGCGACCTCCTCCGCGACCGGGGCCGCAGGTTCGGCCGGGGGGGCTGCGACAGCCACGACGGTGGGCGCGGGGGCTTCCACCTCGGGTGTCGGCTCCGCAGACGTGGGCGGCACCTCGGGGGAGGCGGGCTTTACCTCCTCCACCACCTCGGCGGTGGCCGTGGCGACTTCCACCGCCGGGGCCTCCGCGGCAGGGGCAGCGGCCACCTTCCGGCGCCGCTTGCGCACCCGCACCTTGCTCGGTACCGCGGGGGCCTTCTTGGTAAACTTCTCGCGCATCCGCGTCGCCCCGTCATCGGGGATGCGGCTGAGCTCGCTGCGGACCTCGAAGCCTGCCTTTTTCAGGGCAGAGCTGAGCTTGGCCGGAGCAACTGAGAGCTCTTTGGCGAGATCGTGAAGGCTGATCGCCATGCGTCGTTTCCTTAATCTGTGTGTGTCGGCGCGGTCTCCCCCGCCAGTGTGAGGAGCCATTCTACCCGCATCGCCGCACGTGGTGCACATGCCCAGATGACCGCACACCGCTCGCGCCCCAGCGCCGCCCCCCACGTCGCCTGGTTGCCGGCGGTGTGGAGCGGCAGACCGGTGGTTTCTGCGCGGTGGTGCCAGCGGCGCGCGGTGGCGTCCCCGGCGTCGGCGGCGAGGAGGAGAAGACCTTGGGTTGCATTCTGCTTGGCCATCGCCGCGTCGATCGCATCGCTCCCCGCTACCACTGCGCCGCCTTTGGCGTAGACCCCAAATGCCTCGGCGAGTCGTTGGTTTGCCTGGCGGTGGAGATCGGCGAGAAATGCATCACCATCCACGGCCACCATGCGGCGGTGAAAGCCGCGGCCGAGGAATCCGGGCCGCACCACCTCGGCGAGGCAGGATCGCTGGATGCAGCAATAGGCGCCGCGCCCCGGGAGACGACCGGCGAGGTCGGCAACCACGGCGCCGTCCGCCGTGCACGCCAGGCGCAGAAGGGACTCTTTGGGCGCCACCGAGCGGCAGACGAGACACTGCCGTTCCGCCGTGTGGCGGCGCGGGGCCTCGGAGAGGAGGGGGGCGGCGATGCTCAGGGTTGGCCTCCTTCACCCGGAGTGGTGACCTCTTCCGTCGACTCCGCCTGAAGATCGGAGGTGGCCAGCTCAGGGCGTGCGAGGATCTCCTCGGGCTTCGGCTTGATCTCCTCGTACCGCGCCTCGAGTCGCTGCACGACCTTCTTGTAGACCTCGATCGCCTCCTCGCGCTCGATCCCCGGGAGACTGCCGAAGGTAGCCGGGTTGGACTCCAGTATCTGCTTGAGGGTGCCGAGCTCCTGGCCCGCGAGATCGGCGGCGAGTTGCGCATCGACGCCGTCGAGCTCACCCACCGACAGGGCGCCAAGCTCGGTCAGGACTTGCTCGCGTGCCTGCTCCTGGGCCTCCATCAAGGTGTAGGCGTCCTCGGTGACGATGTCGATGCGGTAGCCGGTGAGCTTGGAGGCGAGGCGCACGTTTTGGCCGCGACGGCCGATGGCGAGCGCCTGCTGGCCCTCCTCGACGAGGGCGGTGGCCTGCTTGTTCTCCTCGTCGATCACGAAGCGGGAGAGCTCCGCCGGCGACAGGGCACGCTGGAGGAGGAGGGATGCATCCTCGGTGAACTCGACGATGTCGATGCGCTCGCCGCGTAGCTCCTGGACCACCGCACGCACGCGTGACCCCTTCATCCCGACGCACGCCCCCACCGGGTCGATGTTCGGGTCACGGGAGACGACCAGAATCTTCGCCCGCTCGCCGGGGTTTCGTACCGCGCGGACGATCTCGATGATGCCGTCGTACACCTCCGGTACCTCGTACTCGAAGAGTCCCTTGAGGAACTCCGGGTGGATACGCGACAGGATGACCTGCGGCCCCTTCAGGTCGTCGGTCACCTCGAGGATCATCGCCCGCACCCGCTCGCCGCGACGGAACCGCTCGTTGGGGATCTGCTCGCGGCGCGGCAACAGCGCCTCGGTGCGGCCAAGCTCGACGACCACGTCGCCCTTCTCGTAGCGGATGACGTTGCCGTTGACCACGTGGCCGACGCGCTCCTGGTACTCGGTGAAGATGACGTCGCGCTCCGCCTCGCGGAGCTTCTGGGCGAGGACCTGCTTGGCGTTCTGGGCGGCGATGCGACCGAGCTCGTCGACGTCGATGCGCACCGCGATCTCGTCTCCCAGCTCGACCTCGGGATCAAACACCCGCGCATCTTCCAGAAGAATCTGGGCATCGACGGAGAGGGGCTCCTCCTCGCCCTCGGCGAGCGTAACCTCCTCGCCATCCTCCTCCTCCAACTTCGGCTCCGGCTCGATGATCTCATCCACCACCGTGCGATAGAGGTACGCCTCGATCTCCCCCGAGTCGCCGATCTCCACCTCGATGATGGTGTTCTCCCCGTACTTGCGGCGCGCCGCGTGGGCGATCGCCTCGGTCACCGCGTCGAGGAGGATCTTGCGGTCGATATTCTTCTCCTTGCTGATCTGATTGATCATCTGGAGGACATTTTGAAGAATCGTCGTGGCCATGGCGTCTTGCTCCTTGTTCAGCCGTCCGTGCGGTCCGAAAGGCGCTTCATCAACGCGTCGAAGTCGGGAGAGATTTGTGCTTTGGAGACCTGGTCGCGGGAGAAACGGATCTCGCCCTCTCCGGTGTCGAGGGTGAGCGCCTCGCCGTTGTCGGTGGCGAGGCGACCGGTGAACCGCTTGCGGCCGTCGATGGGGGCGTAGAGGGTCACCTCGATCCGTTCGCCCGCGGCAATGGCAAAGTGCTCCGCGCGGCGCAGGTGGCGATGCATCCCGGGGGAGGAGACCTCCAGGTCGTAGGCGTAGTGGATCGGATCCTCCACGTCGAGGAGGACGGAGATCTCCCGGCTCAGGCGATGACAATCGTCGACGGTGACTCCCTCCTCACCCACACGATCCACGGTCACCCGCAACAGCCCGCGCTTACCGCTGCCGCGGTACTCCACGTCCCAGATCGTCAGACCGAGCTCCTCCGCGAGGGGACGGATGAGGGCCTCGACCTGGTTGGCGACGGGAGCGGACATGGCAACAGAGGGGCTCAAAGGGTGACCACCAACTTTACAAACCAGCGAAAAAAAGAAGTGGACCCGCCGGGTCCACTTCTCTCATGCACCGGCACGAAAAAAGGGGAGGCGCAATAAACCACCCGGCGGCCTCTTCCGCAAGGGGCAGTGGGGTCGGAAGGGGGGCGGTGTCTCCGGCGCAACACCGTAAAACCGTGCTCTTGCGAAGGAGGCCGGAGGGCCTTCGGCCCGGGAGAGAGGGACGTAGAGAAGGGCGCCGCGGGTGGCTCGCCGGGAGATCGCCGCCGCCCGGAAGGCCGCCGTGCAATCACTCCCACGGCCTTTGGCGGCGGCCGGCCCTTCGAGCCGGCTCCTACCCAACCCTACGGTGTTAGCGTCGCCTTCAACGGCTCGGCGCTGAAGGTCTGCTCCGCCTGGGTACGGACGTCGTCGATGGTGACCTCGGCAATCTCGCGGTTGAGCCGCTCGTAGGGGTTCTCTTTCTCCCCTTTGAGGATCGGCAGCGCGACGATGCGGTTGTAGCCGCCGGAGGTCTCCGCCGCCATCCGCAGGGAGGAGAGCATCGCCGCCTTCACCATCTCCAGCCGCTCCTCGTCGATCCGCTCGGCACACAGCCGCTCGATGATCTCGGCGGTCTCGGTGTGGATCCGTTCGAGGTTCTCCGGGGAGCAGCCGGTGGCGATCTCCAGGACCGAGAAGCCGTCGAAGCGCGCCGCCCCGGCGTAGATGCCGTAGCAGAGCCCGAGCTCTTCGCGGATCCGCTCGAAGAGCAGTGCCGCCGAGTCGCCGCCGAGGACATACGACATGATGTTCTGGCGGGTGGCGTCGGGGTGGTGCATGGGTAGCGCCGGGTAGAGGAGGGAGTAGCGCGCCTCCTGGATCTCCGGCTTGGTGAGGGCGAGGTCACCGCCGCGGTAGTCGGTCGCGGGAACCACCATCGACTCGCGCGCCGGGCGATGGTCGAAGTGGGCCGCCATCGCCGCCACCACCGCCGACTCCTCGACGTTGCCGACCACCGAGACGAGGACGTTGTCGCCACCGTAGTACCGCTCGCGGAAGTCGACGAGCTGGTCACGGGTGAGCGCTCGCACGGTCTCTTCCGTGCCGATCACCGGGTGGGCGATGCCGCTGGCGCAAAAGTGGGGCCAGGCGCGGTCGGCGAGATACGAGCTCGGGTCGTCGTCGTAGCGGCGCATCTCTGAGACGATTACCTCGCGCTCCTTTTCTAGCTCGTCGGCGGGGAAGGTGGCGTGCTGGTAGAGGTCGCAGAGGATCTCGAAGGCGTCGTCGAGGCGCTCTCTTAGCGCGGTAATGTGGTAGACGGTCTGGTCGAACCAGGTCCAGGCATTGAGCTTGCCGCCGATGCGGTTGGCGTCGCGGTTGATCTGCTTGGCGTCGCGCTTGTCCGTCCCCTTGAAAAACATGTGCTCCAAAAAGTGGGCGGCGCCACGGAGGGGGCCCTCCTCCACCGCCGAGCCGATGTTGGTGAGGATCTGGATGTTCACCACGTCGCTGGCGTTGCGGTGAAAGAGGAGGCGGCTGTTGTTCACTTCCAGGAGTTTCATGGATGCTCCATCTGAATTGGGGGCGGGATCGTAGCCTGAGAGGGGTCCGTGTGAACAAGAAGACCGTCCAGAGGCTGTTTGAGCACCTGCGCGCCGAGCGCCCCGAGCCGCGCGGCGAGCTGATGTGGTCGACCCCGTTCGAGCTCCTCGTCGCGGTGGTCCTCTCCGCCCAGGCGACGGATCGCTCGGTGAACCAGGCGACCGCCGACCTCTTCCCGGTGGCCTCGACGCCGGAGGCGGTGGTCGCTCTGGGGGAGGCGGGGCTCATCCCTCACATCCGCCACATCGGTCTCTTTAATAGTAAGGCGCGCCACATCGTGGCCGCCGCGCAGATGCTCCGCGACGAGTACGGCGGTGAGGTGCCCCGAGACCGCGCTGCCCTCATGCGCCTCCCCGGGGTCGGCCGAAAGACGGCGAACGTCATCCTCAACAATGCCTGGGGCGAGGAGACGATCGCCGTGGACACCCACGTCTTCCGGGTCTCCAACCGCACCGGCCTGGCTCCCGGCAAGACGCCGGACGCGGTGGAGCGGGGCCTCATGGAGGTGGTACCGGCGGAGTTTCTGCGCGACGCCCACCACTGGCTCATCCTCCACGGCCGCTACACCTGCACCGCGCGCAAGCCGCGGTGTGGTAGGTGTTGCATCGTCGGCCAGTGCGGCTACGAGGCGAAGGTGACCGCGTAGGAGCCTGTCGGTCTTTGGCCCGACCGCTCCACCCCGCCCCGCCCCACTTCGCCGCGGCGCGCGCCCCTGTGGCCTACGAATGACTAAAGGGTAGGGGACCGCCGCGCCGATACGGAGCGGGAGATCGGTTCCCCAGGGAAACGAACCAGTATGTCATTCGCCACGCCTCCGGGGTGTGGCGGTGAAAGGAGTGATCTTGGCTACCGCCCGTATCCTGAGCATCGACGATAGCCCCACCGTCTTGAAGCTGATCGAGATGATCGGCCAGGCGGCGGGATACGAGGTCCACGTGGCCGACGACGGCCGGCGTGGGGTGGAGATGGCCGCGGAGATCCACCCGGACGCGATCCTCGTGGACTTCATCATGCCGGAAATGAACGGCCTCCAGGTGTGCAAGGCACTGCACGACAATCCGGAGACCCGCGACATCCCGATTATTCTCGTCTCCTCGAAGGGTGAGGCGGTGGGGGATAAGTTCGTCGCCACCCTCGGGGTACGCCACTACTGCACCAAGCCATTCAAGGCCGAAGAGCTGCTCGCCAAGCTGTCCGAGATTCTCGGCGAGCAGGGCGGGGCGACGCCGGAGGTTGCGCCGGAGCCCGAGGCGGAGGCGAAGGGGCAGCCGGTGGTCCTCTCCATCGACGACAGCCCGACCATCCTGCGGCTGGTGGAGATGATTCTCACCAACGCCGGCTTCTCTGTGCGCACCGCAGCCGGTGGCGCCAAGGGGATCGATCTGGCGCGCCGGATCCACCCGGATGTGGTCCTGGTGGACTTCATCATGCCGGAGGTGAACGGCTTCCAGGTGAGCAAGACCCTGCGCGAAGACCCCGACACCCGCGATATCCCGATCATCCTCGTCTCTTCAAAGGGTGAGGCGGTGGGTGAGCAGTTCGTCCAGACCCTCGGAATCCACCGGTATCTCACCAAGCCGTTCCAGCCGGATCAGCTCGTCGCCGAGGTGCGCAATGCCCTGCAGGCCCGGGCGCCGGCGCCGGTGGCAGCCGAAACAACGACAAAGAGCGCGCCCCCGGTCGCGGCTCCGGCTCCCGAAGCGGCAACTCCGCCGCCGGCTACCGACGTAGTCGGTGACCGGGAGGCGGTCGACGCCCTGCGGAGCCACCTCGATGCCCAGCTTGCGGCGATGGAGGAGCGCCTCATCTCCATCCTCGATCGGCGCCTGCAAGAGGTGGTCGAGGAGATTCGTAACCACGTTCAGGTGGGCAGTCGGTAGAGGCCAATGGTGACCAGCGACAGGGCGCAGCAGATGGAAGAAACCACCGATGCCGGAGAGCGATTCTGCCTCTTTTCTGTTGCCGGGGAGGTGGTTGGGGTCCCGGTTCGCACCCTCTTCGAGGTGGTGAGCGAGGCACTGATCACCCCGCTACCCGAGGTCCCCGCGGGCCTTGTGGGGCTGATGAACTTTCGTGGCGAGATCCTCCCGGTGGTCGATCTGGGTCCGTGGATCGGCATCTCGGTGATTCCGCGACAGCAGGTGATGGTGGTCTCCGGCGGCGGACATCAGATCGGCGTGGCGGTGGACGCCATCCGCGACATGGTGGATGCGACGGTGGGGCACGAAGTTCGTGCGGGGCGGGACGCCCCACGCGGTCTGATGGAGGGCGATAGCCCTTCATCCACGGAGGGTGAAGCTGCCGGGACCTGTGGGGGGCAGCGAGGGGGGCGCGTGGCGTCCCCCTCCATATCGGACGCAGAGGGTGCGGGCGATGCCCCCCTCGGCGGTGCCTTGCGGCGGGTGTCGGGTGACCGGTTGCGTGGCGCCACGGCGTCGCCGGCGCGAGCGTGGGTCGTCGACGCGGATCGTCTGGTGGCGGAAATGACGCAGACATTCAGTCCGGTCGCGGAGGTCGTATGAGCAGCGCACAAGGCACTGGAAACGTCCAGGTCGAGTCCCCCGAGGCAGTCCCCCGTGGAGGCTCTTGCCGGTTCGGCTGGAGTATCAAGCTGGCGCTGGTCGCTGCCCTGGTGTGCGGTGCCTGGTTCTATGTCGCCCAGGAGGCGTATCGACAGGCGGGAGAGTCCGCCTTCGTCGGCGGCCAGGAGGCGATCGCCGCAGCGGTCGCTCTCCAACTCCCCAACGACGCCACGGTGCGCAGTTTCCGTCGACCCAAAAATGCGGCTGCGTGGCTGGCGCGTATCGGAAATCTCCCCGGAGTCGACACGGCCCTTCTCGCCGACGCCTCCGGTAAGGTGATCGCCCTCGACCCTCAGGGCGCCCTCCCGGAGCCGGTCAAGGCGACGATCGCACAGTCCGCCGCCGCCGTCGGCCACGGCGTGTGGAGTACAGGCAAGCTCGGCAACCGATGGATGCTGATCGCCGTTCCCCTCGCCAAAGATGGTCCCTACGTTTACCTGGTGCGCTCCGACGCCGCCCTCGCGACCGCGGTGAGCCGCTTCCGTCTGGAGCAGGCGGGGTGGGCAGTGGCGACACCGCTCGTCCTGGCGATGGTCGTCTTTCTCCTTACCGGCCCGGTGACCCGCCGCATCTTGGCGGTCAGCTCGCGGCTGCAGAAGGTCGGGCAGGGGCTCATGGAGACCAAGGTGCCGCGGGTCGGGAGCGGCGAGGTGGGGCGGCTGGAGGCTGCCTTCAACGGCGCCGTGTGGAGCCTGAAGGGGCGGATCGAGAAGGGTGCCGACGACAACTACCGGCGCCAGCACGACATGCGTAGCCTGGAAAAGGCGTTGCAGCGGCTGCGCTCCGGCGACCTGAAGGTGCAGATGGAGGGATCGGGCGTCGCCCTCAAGCGGGTTCGGGAGATTTTCAATGTCACCGTGCAGGAGCTGCGCGAGTTCCTCTACAGCCTGCGCAAGGGGGCGGAGCTGACCAACGACCGCAGCCGCAGCCTCACCGCGGGGGGTCGCGATGCCACCTTGAAAAGCAACGAGAGCCGGATCCATGCAGAGCAGCTTGGCCACCAGATCGAGGAGATCCTCAACTCCATCGGAGCGGCAAACCGTGCGGTCGCCGGGGAGCAAGAGGCCCTCGCCTTTCTCGCCTCGGTGAGTGAGACCGGCGAGGGGTCGGTGATGCAGGTGGTCACCGATCTCTACGAGAAGGCGGATGAGGGGGCTCGGCAGGTCGCCAACAAGGTGAGTGGCCTGTCGCAACAGGGGATGGAGATCGGCAAGCTCACCGAGCTCATCGCCGAGGTCTCGGGTCAGACCAACCTGCTGGCGCTCAACGCCGCCCTGGAGGCGTCGCGTGCCGGCGAGCAGGGGCGCGGCTTTGCCGCGGTGGCCGACGAGATTCGCAAGCTGGCGGTGAAGGTCGCTGAGACCGCCGCGGAGATCCAGATGATGGTGGAGACGGTGACCGAGGACACCAGCGCGGCGCTCGCCCTGATCGACCACACCGGCTCGGAGCTTTCCGGCAACAAGGTGATGGTGGAGGCGGCACTGGCCTCCTTCAACGACCTGGTGGAGAGCTCGAAGAGCGCCCGCGCCCACGCCCTGGTGGTGGAAGAGCGGCTGGCGGAGATCGACACGGCGGCCCACGAGCTCAGTTCTACCACCCACCAGATCGGTGATCGTGCTGCCTCCTCCACGACCACCCTGGAGTCGATGAGCGACGACCTCACCGTCATCACCCGCACCGTCGAGGCGAGCGTCAAGCGCCTCAACCGGCTGCAGCTTGATCCGCCCGAGGGGACCGATAACGCGAAGGTTGTGGCGAAGGGAAACGGCAAAGAAAAAACGGCGGTCGTCTCGGTGAAACGGGGCGTCACAACGACGGTCGGGTGACACGGCAATGGCCGGCATCGACCGCGCACAGGTCCTCGACATCTTCCGCCAGGAGGCGGCAGAGCTCCTGCAGACGCTCTCCGACGGCCTGCTCCGCCTGGAGGACGCCGGCAGTGACCCCGCCGTGGTCCAGGAGCTGTTCCGCGCCGCCCACACCATGAAGGGGTCGGCGGCGATGATGGAGCTTACCGCCATCTCGCAGGTCGCTCATCGCATGGAGGACCTCCTCGGGGAGGTGCAGACCCAGCAGATGGCGGTCACCGGTCCCCTCATCACCCTCCTTTTGGAGGGAGTCGACAATATTCAGGAGGCCCTCGACGGAGACGAGTCGGGGCTGGAGCCGTACAAGGCACGTCTGACCACATTCGCCTCGGGAGCGCCGCCGGCAGACGCCACGACCGCGCCACCCAAGCCGCGCGCGCCGCGCGCCGAGAGCCGGGAGGTGGGGGAGCGGCTGCAGACGATCCGGGTCGACACTACCAAGCTCAACGGCCTGATCAACGGCGTCGGCGAGCTGATCATCAGCAAGAACATCCTCCAGGAGGCGATGGTCAGCCTGGAGCAGATCCAGCGTGAGCTGGAGCAGCTCACCTTCCTCTTTGGCAGCTCCACCGTGCGCCTGGAGCGGGAGGTGGCGCATCAGGCGGCGACGGTCGATGAGACCGCGGGTGAGGCGCTGCGGCAGGTTCACCACAAGGTGGAGGAGGAGATCCTGCCGGTACGGGGCGAGCTCGACCGTCTCTCCGGGGGCCTCGCTGCCGCCATCTCTACGGTGACCGGCCAGGGCGACGTCCTCGCCAAGCACACCCTGGCGCTGAAGAACCTGGTGACCCAGGTACGCATGATCCCGGTGACCGAGGTCTTCGACCGGGTACCGCGGATCATCCGCGACGCCGCCGCCGCCGAGGCCAAAGAGGTGCGCCTGGTGCGCACCGGCGAGCAGACCGAGATCGACCGCGGGGTTGCCGAGAAGGTGTTCGACCCGCTCCTCCACATCATCCGCAACGCGGTCTCCCACGGCATCGAAGCGCCCGAGGTGCGGCGCGAGGCGGGCAAGGAGGAGGTGGGCGAGGTCCGCCTGTCGGCGCGCACCGAGTGTGGTCGGGTGGTGATCGAGGTCTCCGACGACGGCGCCGGGATCGACACCGCACGGATTCGCGACAAGGCCGTGGAGAGCGGTGTGGTGAGCGAGGCCGACGCTGCCGGGTACACCGAGCGCGACTGGCTCCAGATGATTTTCCGTCCCAGCTTCTCCACCGCCCGCGAGGTGACCGCGGTCTCCGGCCGTGGCGTCGGTATGGACGTGGTGAAGAGCGCCATCGAGGCGCTCAAGGGGCAGGTCGAGATTCACACCGAGCACGGCCACGGCACCACCATCACCCTGTCGCTGCCGTCGTCGCTGGACATCGCCCAGGCGATGCGCATTCGCGCCGGCGGCCAGGAGCTGATCTTCCTCATGGACTCCCTGGAGACGGCCCAGGGGGGACGAAGCGGAGATGTGGTCATCTCCGGGGAGGGGCGTTTCCTCACCCTGGGTGATCGGATGGTCCCCCTGTGTCGCCTCGACGGTCTCCTCCACCTACCGCAACAATGGTCGACCGGCTGGCTCGACCGACCGATCCTTGTCCTGCGGGTCCTCGATCGTGCGGTGGCGATCGTGGTCGACGAGATCGTCGACCACGAAGAGATCTTCGTAAAACCACCCCATCCGGTAGTGCAGGCGCTCCCCCTCTACGCCGGCGCCACCCTCCTCGGTGACGGTCGGGTGCGCCCCATCCTCAGCGCCGGCTACCTCCTCGACCAAGCCGGCGGACAGGGTCCTGTCGGGAAGGGTCGCCTCACCCCCATCGTGCCCCTTGACGAGGTCGCCGCGCGCCTCGCCGGTGGCGTGCTCCTGGTAGCCGGTTGTGACGCCCTCCTGCCGCCGGGCTGGTTGTCACTCCTTGCCGAGCGCGGCGTCCAGGTGGTGACGGTCGACGAGGCCGAGGCCCTGGCCAGTGTTGTCGGTATTGGGGAGGGAGCGCTCCTGCTGGCGCGGCCGCAGGTTGCGCAGGAGATCCGTGAAGGGGTCGCCGGGGTCACCGTCTGCGTCGTCTGCAATAAGGACGAGACCCCACCACCCGGTACCACCCACTGGATCACCCCGCCGGTCGACACCACCGTCCTCGACGAGTGCCTCCTCGATCTGCTTTCAGTCAGAGGCTGAAAGAATACGAGGCCGCTGCGTGTGCGGTCTGCTTTGCAGACCGCAGAGGCGGCGCATGGCGCCGCCGGGAATGATGAGGGTGAGATATACCGCCATGTTTGAGGGGATCCGGTAGGAGCGAGCTCCCGCTCGCGATTCAGGCCCGCAGGGCCTGCCGCGCTTCGCGCGGATCGCCGGCAGGAGCCGGCTCCTACCTCTCCTCCAGAACCGCGGCGATTGCAGCCAAGGCCTCCTCCACCTCGGCCTCGGAGATCACCAGCGGCGGCAGGAGGCGCAGGATCTGCGGTCCCGCCGGAAGGGCGATGATCCCCGCCTCCCGTAGACGGTCGAGAATCGGCGCGACCGGCCGGTCGAGGGCGACACCCACCATGAGGCCGCGACCGCGTACCTCCCGGATCGCCTCGTTGCGCGACGCGATCACCGCGAGCCCGTCGAAGAACTGCGCCCCGCGGGCGGCGGCGTTGGTCACCACACCTCCCTCGGTGAGCGCCTCCAGAACCGCCCGGGCCGCGGCGCACACCAGGGGGTTGCCGCCGAAGGTAGAGGCGTGGGTGCCGGGGGTCAGGACCGTGCCCGCCGCCTCGGTGGCGACGATGGCGCCGATCGGCACCCCACCCCCGAGCCCCTTGGCCAGGGTCATCACGTCCGGCGTGACCCCCTCGTGCTGGTGGCAGAAGAGCTTGCCCGTGCGCCCCATCCCGGTCTGAACGCAGTCGAAAATCAGGGTGAGGTCGCGCTGGTTACAGAGCTGCCGCAGCCCCTCGAGGAAGCCCGCGGGCGGCACGACGACGCCGCCCTCGCCCTGGATCGGCTCCACCAGCACTGCGCAGTGGGCGTCGGTGAGCGCCGCTTCCACCGACGCGAGGTCGCCGTAGTCGGCGAAGTCGAATCCTTCCACCGTCGGCTCGAACCCCTTCCATACCTTCGTCTGGCCGGTGGCCGAGAGGGTCGCCAGGGTGCGTCCGTGGAAGCTGCCGTAGAAGGCGAGGATCCGGTAGCGGCCCGGGCCGAAGCGGTCGCGGGAGCGCTTGCGTGCCAGCTTGATCGCCCCCTCGTTCGCCTCTGCCCCTGAGTTGCAGAAGAAGACCCGCTCGCCGAAGGAGTGGGCGCAGAGTTGCTCCGCCACCGCCACCATCGGCTCCGTGTAGTAGAGGTTGGAGACCTGGATCAGTCGCGCCGCCTGCTCCCCGATCGCCTCAGCTAGCCGCGGTTCCCCGTGGCCGAGGCAGCAGCAGCCGATCCCTGCCGCCAGATCGAGGTAGCGATGTCCCGCGTCGTCCCACAGGCGGCACCCCTCGCCGCGGACAAAGCTCACCGGCAGCCGCCCGTAGGTCGGCATCAACCGCCGCTCGGCCCGTGTGATCCACGAATCCATCGTCGTACCCATGAGACGCCTCCACCCCGCCGGCTACGGCGGAGGCGCGTCTTTTACCACCAAAGTCCGCAATCCGCCCACCGGTCGGCTCTCTCCGCATTCGCCGATCTGTTCTGGGGCTTCATGAGCTAAGGGAATAGGCAGTTACCACAAAGGCACGGGAGAGGGGACGTACTTCCGCTATTTCCATTACTCGAAAAATCTCGCCCGGGTGGTGAACCTGACAGAAACGGAAATATCGGAAGTACGTCCCCTGACGGTCAGTGTATCTCCCGCTTGTCGTTGCGGGCGCTTGATTCCGCCTCCGCCTCGACCAAGACTCTCCCCCATGAAGCAGACGGAGATCCTCGAAGAGCTGGAGCAGGTGGCGGAGCGTGCCGGGGTGCGGGTGCGCTACGAGCGGGCCGAGTTCACCGCCGGCTCGTGCACCTTCAACGGCGAGGCGATGATCATCGTCAACAGCAAGCTGTCGGCGCGCGAGCGGGTCCGCGCCCTGGCGCGCGAGGTGGCACGCCTCGACCTGGAGGCGCTGTTCATCCGTCCCGAGGTGCGCCGTTACCTGGAGTCGGCCCTGCCGCTGCCGGTGGAGGCGGAAGGCGGCACAGCGTAGAAAACCGGAGCCCCGCGGGCGATGGCGGGGACGGGTCGCGTCCCTCTAGGAGTCTGTCGGACTTATGCGATCGTCGCGAGGGAAAGCGGGCTCGAGTCCGGATTGGGACCCGTTCGAGGCACATAGTGGGCCTATGAAACGAAGAACGGGGCACGATCCGGGCCGAGATCCGCTTTTCCGCAGTAGATCGTGCATAAGTCCGACAGGCTCCTAGGATGGCTGGATGCTCCCCTACGCCGGCACGGTCTACCGGCCGCCATCGGAGGCGAACAGCCTCATCCTCCAGGCGACGATCGGCTGTTCGTACAACCGCTGCACCTTCTGTGGGATGTACCGCGACCGTGCCTTCCGGGTGCGTCGGCTCGACGAGTTGGAGGCAGAGATCGCGGCGGTGGCGGCGGTCGACTCCGGGGTGCGGCGCGTCTTCCTCGCGGATGGCGATGCCCTGGTGGCCCGCGCCACCTTCCTCGAAGCGGTCCTGGAGGCGCTCCACCGTGCCTTTCCTCGCCTCCAGCGAGTGAGCTGCTACGCCTCACCCCAGGCGCTCGCGGTGCGCACCGTCGCGGAGATGGCGCGGCTGCGTGGTCTCGGTCTCACCCTCTACTACCTCGGTGTCGAGTCAGGGGAGGACCGGGTCCTCGCAGCTCTGGCCAAGGGTGTGGACAGTGCGGCGATGGTGCGGGTGGCGACCAAGGCGGGCGAGGCCGGGGTGAAGCTCTCCACCATGATCCTCCTCGGCGCCGGCGGCGCCGCGCTCTCAGACGCCCACGCGCAGGCCTCCGCCGAGGTGATCAACCAGATCCAGCCGCGCTACATCTCCACCCTGGCGATGATGCCGGTCCCGGGAACGCCGCTCTACGCGCAGGTGGAAGGTGGCACCTACGCGGAGATGGCGCCGTTGGAGTTGGCGCGGGAGCTGCGCACCTTCATTGGCCACCTGGAGCTTGCCGGGACGATCTTCCGCTCCAACCACGCCTCCAACTACCTGGCGTTGGCCGGCACCCTGCCGAAGGACAAGGGGCGGCTGCTTGCCGAGCTCGACGCCGCTCTCGCCGACCCTAGCCATGCCCCCTTTCGGGCGGCGTGGAAACGGGGGCTGTAGGGATCAGCGGATCGCGAGGGTGGTGGCGTTGCTCGCCGCGCCGTCGGTGGTGACGACGACCGGCTGCTCCGTGTATTTGAGCAACCGTGGGACCTTTACGGTGAGTGTGGTGGCGGTGCGGGAGACCACCGGCGCCGGCTTGTTGCCGATCGCCACCGTGGTGTCGGCGTCGATGGGGGAGACGGTGAGGGTAAGGCGGTGTTTGGGGAGGGCGTGGGCGGCAGAGAGGGCGGTGATCTGCGGGGTGACCGGGTTGTCGACGGTGACTCCGATCGGGGTGGTGGAGGCGGCGTTGCCCGCGCTGTCTTCGGCCCACAGGGAGAGGGTGTGGGCGCCGTTGGCCACCGCGGTGGTCTGCCAGGAAAACGTGTACGGCGGGGCGGCGGCGGTGGCGTGGCGGTGGCCGTCGATGTAGAGGTCGACCCGGGCGATGCCGCCCTGGTCGCTCGCCGCGGCGCGCACGGTCACCGTGCCGGTGAGGGTGGTGCCGGCGGTCGGGGAGGTGAGGGCGAGGGTGGGGGGGGTGGTGTCCGGCGGCGGCAGGGAGGCGGTGAGAGCGGCGGCGGCGTCGAGGCGACCGGCGCCGAAGTCGTCGTCGCGGCCCGGGTTGCCGAGGTCGACGGCGGTCGATTCCAGGAGGTCCTCCACCTCGGAGGGCGTGAGGTCGGGGGCGGCGGAGAGGAGCAGCGCCGCGACCCCCGCCACCAGGGGGGAGGCGAAGGAGGTGCCGGAGACCGCCGCGGTGCCGCCGCCGCGGGCGGTGGTGTGGATGGCGACGCCGGGGGCGGCGAGGTCGATGTAGGGGCCATAGCTCGACCACGACGGGCGGTGGTCGGCGGAGTCGGTGGCGGCGACCGAGACGACGTCGGGCTGGTCGGCGGTGGAGTCGTAGACGCCGCCGTTGCCGCCGGCGGCGACCACCAGACAGCCATGGCCGCGGGCGTAGGCGAAGGCGCTCGCCAGGGCGGTGGAGGAGTGGATCCCCTCGAAGGAGAGGTTGATCACCCGCGCCCCGTTGTCCACTGCCCAGGTGACCGCCTGCAGGATGGAGAAGAGGGAGGCGTATCCATCGAGGTTGGTCACCCGCACCGGCATGAGTGCACACCCCCACGCCGCACCCGCGACGCCGGTCCCGTTGTTGGTGATTGCGGAGGCGACCCCGGCGACCTCGGTGCCGTGGCCGAAGACGTCGTGGGTGTCCGCGTCGTTGTCCCAGAAGTTCCAGCCGGGGACGAGCTGTCCGGCGAGGTCGGGGTGGGTGGCGTCGATGCCGGAGTCGAGGATGGCGATGGTGATCGACGGGTCGCCGTGGGCGAGGTCCCACGCCTCCGGCAGCCCCACAATGGTGACGTGGTAGCCGATCACCGGATCGTCGGGCATCTCCGCCGGCGCCAGCAGCCGGTTGCGCTCGACGAAGGCGACCGCCGGGTCGCGCGCCAGACGCGCCATCTCTGCTGCCTCGTCACCGGGGGTGACGCGCACCAGGTGGGTGCGGGTGGCCGGGTCAACGGCGGCGGCGTCGCCGTTGCCGATCGAGGCGGTGGTCACCACCCCCGCCTTCAGACCGACGATCAGCTCGCCGTCGAGGCGGGGGGCGAGGCGGCCGGCGAGGGCCGGGCGGGCAACGGAGAGGGAGAGGAGGAGGGCGAGGAAGAAGCGCATGACGAAGCTCTCGACGAGTGGATCGGCACGCTCGGCCTCGGGTTGATTCGACGGCTTGTTTTCCCGCCCGTTGCCGTCTCGGAAGATCGCCCCGGCTGCCGATATAACGGGCAGCCCGTTGCCGCCGCCGCTTGTCCCCCCCCGTCCGTATGGCCGACGCTGCCTCCACCGTGACTCCAACGACCCCGATCGACGGGTGGCGCCGTGCGGCGTGGCTGCCGTACATCGTCCCCTTCCTCTGCTTCGCCCTCTTTACCTACGCCGGCAGCGTCCAGCCGGCGGCGGCGCACTTTTGGTACGCGGCGAAGACGGTGGTGGTGGGGGCGATGCTGGTCGTCCTCGCGCCGCGCCTGCCGGAGCTCTCCTGGCGCGCCCCGGCGGCGGACTGGGGGATCGCGGTGGTCGTCGGGGTGGTGGTCCTGGTGGTGTGGGTGGCGCCCGAGCGGCTCCTGGCGCCGCTGAACGTCGGTGACGCGACCGGCTTCGACCCGTACGGTTTCGGTCTCTCCCCCGCCGCCACCTGGGGGGTGATTGCGGTGCGCATCACCGGCGCCGCCCTGGTGGTGCCGGTGATGGAGGAGCTCTTCTGGCGCGCCTTCTTGATGCGCTACATGGTCCAGTCGGACTTCCTCGCCATCCCCCTCGGCGCCTTCCGCCCCTTCGCCTTCTTCGTGGTCGCGGTCGCCTTCGGCTTCGAGCACCACCGGTGGCTAGTGGGGATCGTCGCCGGCCTGGTCTATGGCGGCTTGCTGGTGTGGCGGCGGCGGCTCCTGCCGTGCATCGTCGCCCACGCGGTCACCAATCTCGGCCTTGGCCTCTACGTGGTTGCGACTCATAGCTGGACCTTCTGGTAGACTCCGCCGCCCCGCGTGGTGCGGGCGTGGAGGCAGCCATGGCGGGGTGGTCCGAGCTCATGAGCGGGGGGACCGAGCACTATCTGAAGGGCGAGCTGGCCGACGCGGTACAGGTCTTCCGCGACGCCCTGGTCGAGGCGGACGGGCTGTTTGCGGAGGACGATGACCGCTACCTCCTGTCGCTCTCCATGGTCGCCACCACCCTCGCCCTCACCGGCGAGCACGCCGAGGCGGAGGCGCTCTACCGCCGCCAGCTCGCCATCCGCGAGGCGGCGGAGCTGGATCCGGACACCGACCTCGCGGAGTGTCTGGAGGGGCTGGCCCGTTGCCTGCTCGCGGCCGGCGAGGGGGGGGAGGCGGAGGTTGTGGAGGCGCGAGCACGGGCGGTTCGAGCCAGCCTCGCGGAGGCCCAAGATGGGTGACGTGCGCCTGGTGCTGACCACCGTCGACTCGCCGGAGGCGGCCCAGGGGATCGCCGACTCCCTGGTGGCCAACCGTCTTGCCGCCTGCGTCAACATCCTCTCCGGCGCGACCTCGGTCTACCGGTGGCAGGGGAATGTCGCCGTGGCCGAGGAGTGGCTGCTGCTCATCAAGACCACCGCCGACCGGCAGGCGGAGTGTCTCGCAGCCCTCGATGACCTCCACCCGTACGACGTCCCCGAGGCGATCGCCCTCGACGTCGCCGGCGGCCTGCCCGCCTACCTCGCCTGGGTGGCCAAGTCGGTGGTGACGCCGGAGGAGGAGGGCTGAGGGAGGCAATGCCACGACGAGCACGAGGGGAAAATCCAACGCAAAGGCGCGAAGGCGCGAAGGGAGGCGCCCTGCGAAGGCGTGCCGAGTGGGATTTCAACGCAGAGGCGCAGAGGGACAGAGCCGCAGAGAGGGCGCCGACCTGTCGATCAGGCGACGCGAACCGCGGGGGAGTGTTGGGTTCGGTCCGCGGCACCCCCTTCACCAGGAAGCCAGGAATCAAGGACAGGGAGAATCCCCACCCCCTCGGCGCACGGCCGGAGCACGGCGCGCGGACCCTTGCCCTGCAGGGATTCACCATGAAG
>CAZRGD010000011.1:0-18649 GCA_964599505.1 uncultured Nitrospirota bacterium
TTCGCGCCGCCTATCTCAATGCCACCCTTAACGCCGCCACCGCGCGCGCCACCGCCGCGCGGGAGCGCGGCATGACCACCCCGAGGGGGGGGATCTCGTAGATCGAGGCGTCGGTGGCGTACAGCCATCGGGAGGCGGTGTCGAAACGCACCTCACCGTCGAGGGTCGCGTTCAGGTCGCGGACCAGCTTGGGAGGTGGGTCGGGGAGGAGGGCGGCCATGGCGGCACCATGATCGCGAAGGGCGGCTAGAATGGAAGGAGAACCCCCCTCCCGAAAGGAGACAGCCATGACATCCCTCAAAACCTTCATGATCTTTACCGGGACCGGCCCGATCCTGGTGGTCACCCGCCTCGACGACATGGAGGGCGAGCTCGCCCGTCGCCACATGGAGAGCAAGGGGATCCGCAAGTACATCGCCTATGAGGTCCCGTACGCGACCGCCGAGGAGCGGTACGGCACCCGTCTCCACAAGGCGGTGGATCGCCTGGCGAGCGACGAGGACATCCGGGTCTTCGACGTCGACGGCCACCACGCCTTCATGGTCTTCGACTTCACCGAGATGGGTGAGCCGGTCTACGTCGACGCCAAGCTCAGCGAGCTCCTCGCCTGAGCACCGTCAGCGGCTGGTGTCGCGTCGCTTGCGGGCGTGCCGCAGGAGGGGCTGCGGTGTGCCCAAGGGCGGCGGTTAGTCTGACGGTTTTGCTGCGTGGAGGAGTGTTCGACGGGTGGATTAAGGTTTGTCCATGGCCTCGGTCGTTCCCACCCACCGGCGCATCACCCTACTCGACCTGCTGGTCCGTCTGGAGGAGCGTGGCCTGTGCCACCGAGAGGTCCTGACCCTGGTCCCGCGGCTGGTGAACGAGGGTCGGGTGCTGCTCACCGGGTGTTGCGGTGGCGGTCGATTCCGTCGCCGAGACTGACCGTCGCGTGGTGGCGCCGGCGATGACGGCGGCGCCGGTGTGAGGTGGGACGGTGGCCGCCTCGACTGGCCTCGGCGGTTCGCGGGTGGGTGTGCACGCGGCGGTGACGGCGTGAGCCTCTGTGGCGTCGTTTGCGGCCGAGCCAGCGCGGCAGGATGAGCAACGCCGCCCCACCGATGACCATCAGCCCACCCATCAGCCACTCGAAGAGGGTTGCCCGGTCCACGGTCTCGTGGAGGAGGGGCTCTTCGTCATCGGTCGCTGGGGGCTGCCACTCTTCCGGGTGGAGGGGGATGCCGGTCACCAGGAGCTCACCGGGGAGGGCGGTGAGCGCCTCGTCGACCACCAAAGGGGGGGCCAGGAGGAGGTCCGGAGGAGAGGGTAAGGCGGGTGCGGCGACGACCTCCGCCAGGGGGGGCGGAGAGAGCAGCGCGGGCTGAGCCGGTGGCGGTGGCGGTAGCGGTGTCGCTGCGGCGTGGGTTGCCCAGGCGAGGAAGAGGACGCTACAGACCGAAGCCGCCCTGAAACTGGAGGCGGATGCGCGGGCGGTCACGGTGGAGGAAATCGCGAACGACACGGTGGTCCAGGAGGTCGAGGATAGGGTAGGGGTGGTGTTCGTCACCGACGGTGCCTGTGGCCACATCGGCAAAGCGTACCGAACCCACCACCTCCCGTCCCGGTCGATAGCGAGAGCCGTCCAGCGGCGCCGGGTCGCGCAGGAAGGCGCGACCGATGGGGTGTGGCGGCTGCTCGACCCGTCCCCGCCGGTCGAGGGCGAGGAGCTCCACCTCGATGTAGCTACGGTCTTTTGCCGCCACCACGGCGACGATCTCTGCCGCAAAGGCGAAGCCGTGGCCACGATACGCTTCCGGGTGGGCGGTCAGGATCGCCACGGGCGGCAGGGGGGGGAGCCCCGGCGCCACGCCGCGCCCAACACAACCGACGCCGCCGGCGACGAGGAGGCCCAGAGTGAGGAGGGGGAGGAGTCGGGAGGCGGGGAGGGGGTGCACGGCAGGGCGTCCACTCTGCGGGGTGGGAGGACGATGAGGGGGGTAGATTCCCGTAAGCCTACCCCAAGCCGCGGACACCCCATGGCCACCGCCACGCTCGCCCTCCCCTCCGCCCCTGCTACCTCTCTGTTTCAGGTGGCGGCGAGCCGCTTCGCCAAGGTGCTTACCGACGGCGATGACCACGCTGGGGCAACCGACCCCGCCGCCCAACCCCGCCGCGAGGGGTGAACCGAGGCAAACAACCTGGTGCCGGAGGTGGGAGTCGAACCCACATGAGGTTGCCCCCGCTGGATTTTGAGTCCAGTGCGTCTACCAGTTTCACCACTCCGGCGCTCCGCGGAGCGTTGCACCGGGGGAGAGAGGCGGTCAAGCGTGGGGTTGACGTCGAGCCAGCCGGTTCCCTTATTTCACCGTGTGTTGTCTTGACTAGAGGGTAAGTGGGGCCGACCCTCAAGCGCTGCTTTCTTGGAGGTTTCGATGCCGATTTATGAGTACGTCTGTAACAAGGGCCACGAGTTCGAGGCCAACCAGGGGATGAATGATGCACCCCTGAGCCGCTGCCAGGTGGACGGCTGCCGCGCCGGGGTCCGGCGGGTGATATCCCTCAGCGGCTTCGCCCTCAAGGGGGGCGGCTGGTACGCGGACGGCTACCACGGTGCCAACGGCAAGGGGACCAAGGCGAAGAACGGCAACGGCAAGCGCAAAGAGAAGGCCGGCAACCCGGGTGGCTGCGGCAACAACTGCGCCTGTGCCGCCACCAAGGGGAGCGGCGACAAGTAGGCCACTCCGAGGTTGCGGGTACGACGGTGGCGACGACGCGCCACCGTTCGTGGGTAGTGCGGCACCCCGTCGCGGTGGCGCCGCGTACGGGGCGAGTCAGCAACGCCGAGGGGCGTTGCTACCCCTTGCGACCGACGAGCTCCTGACGGAGGTCTTCGATCTCGCGCATGAGGCGGCGCTGGCGGGAGAAGATCATCCCCAGGTAGCCGAAGGTGATCGTCCAGAAGGCGGCGTAGCCGGCGAAGAGGAAGTTGAGGAACTTGTCAGGTGACATGGAGGACACAACGGTCTCCTGGGAGAGGGGGGACGAGGAGGAGGGGGAGGGAGATCAGCCGCGCTCGGGCGGTGCCACGTCGGCCTCACGGTAGAGGTGGTCGACCTCGTCCTGGAGGAGCTCGACGACGATGCGGCGCAGGAGCAGGGCGACGAAGAGGCAGAGCATGGCGATCATGCAGACCTGGAGGGTCTGGCTCATGGGTGGGGCGAGGCCGGACCCCTTGCCGCCCATGATCACCGGCGCCGGGTGCTGGGTGCGCCACCAGCGGATCGACATGTAGACGACGGGGACGTCGATGAAGCCGAGGATCCCCACCACCGCCGAGAGGTTCGCCTTGCGGCTCCCCTCGGGAAGGTAGGCGCGCAGCATCAGGTAGGCGACGTAGATGAGCCACAGGACCAGGGTGGTGGTGAGCCGCGCGTCCCAGGTCCACCAGATCCCCCAGATCGGCTTTGCCCAGATGGGGCCGGTGATGAGCACCACGCTACAGAAGACGACGCCGATCTCCGCCGACGCCTGGGCGGCGATGTCCAACCCCCGGCGGCGGGTGAAGAGGTAGGCGAGGCTGGAGAGAAAGCAGATGAAGAAGGCGAGGAAGCTCACCATCGCCGACGGGACGTGGAAGTAGAAGATCCGCTGGACGTTGCCCATGGTCCGTTCCATGGGAACGTAATGGAAGACCATGTAGAGGGCCCCGAGGATCGCCCCCCAGGCGATGGCGGCGGCAACGTTGGCAGCGGTGTGGAGACGCTCGATTCGCATTATTCCTCCAGCACAAAGTCGAAGAGCAGCGTAGAAGTCACCACGAAGATCACATCGTACAGGGCGAGCATACGGATGAAACTGGCCAACCCCTGGCTCTCGTGGTTGAGGATCAGGCCGGTGGATTGTACCGCGCCGATGATCACCGGCACGATGATGGGAAACAGCAGCACCGGCAGCATCACCTCGCGCAGGCGGGTGTTGGCGCTGATCGCCGCCAGGAGCGTCCCCACGGCGGTGAAGCCGATGGTCCCGAGGAGACAGACGAGGAGCAGCGGCGGGATCTCGCTGGTGAGCGAGAGGTTGAAGAAGAGGACGAAAAACGGCAGCAGGATCGCCTCCGCCACCAGGGTGAAGCAGAGGTTGGCGAGCCACTTACCCAAGTAGATGGCACCGCGGTCCATGGGGGTGAGCAGGACCCCGGAGAGGCAGCCGTTCTCCTGCTCGGAGGCGAAGGAGCGGTTGAGCCCGAGGACCCCGGCAAAGGTAAAGGCGACCCAGAGGATCCCCGGGCCGATCGCCAGGACCATCTCGCGGTCCGGGTTGAAGGCGAAGTTGAAGATCACCAGCACCAGGAGGGCGAACAGCAGCATCGCGCTCATCGCCTCGCGCGTACGCCACTCCAGCCGCACGTCCTTCATGAAGATGGTGAAGAGCTGCTGAAAGAACTTCATTTTTTTTCGCGGCGAGAGTGATTTTGGGAAGGGAGGTGGCGGTGCGGTTTCAGCGCCGTCTTTCAGGTAGGGCGCGGCCGCGAAAAAAAATCACTGCAACGACTCTTCGTACAGGGCATCGAACTCCTCGCGCGATAGGGCCGCCGCCGGGGTGTGGTGGATCACCTCACCGCGCCTCAGGATGGCGATGTCGGTGGCCATGGTGAAGCCGAGGTGGTGGTCGTGGGTGGTCAGCAGGACCGTGTGGTGCGCCTCGCGGAACCCCTCGATGAGCTCGTTGAGGGTCGCCACCGAGCGCTGATCCAGCCCGGTGTACGGCTCGTCCAGGAGCAGGATGTCGGGCCGGTGGAGGAAGGCGCGGGCGATCGCCAGCCGCTGCGCCATGCCGCGGGAGAAGTGGCGCGCCCGGCTGTTCGCCCGGTGGATCAGCTCGACCCGGGTGAGGACCTCCTCGCACCGGGCCTCCAGATCTTCGAGGCCGTAGAGGCGGCCATAGAAGCGGAGGTTTTCCAGAGCGGTGAGATCGCCGTAGAGGAAGAGCTCATGGGAGACGACCCCGAGGTGGCCGCGGATCGCCGCCCCCTCCTTGTGGGCGTCGAGACCGGCCACCCTCAGGGTGCCGGAGGTGGGACGCATGAGCCCCGCGGCGATACGCAAAAAGGTCGTCTTGCCGGCGCCGTTGTGGCCAAACAGGGCGGTCACCCCGCCGCGCGGCACGTCCAGATCGACGCTGCGCAGAGCGGTGATGCGGCCAAACCGCTTCGCCACCCCGTGCGCCTCCACCGCGTAGGTCGTTGCTCCCCCCCCCGCCTCGCTCATCCCATCGCCCGGTCGAGACGCTGTACCGTCTCTTCCAGCTCACGCAGAAGCCCGGCGCGACGCTGCTGGTGTTGGCGGCGGCTGATGGAGCCGTCAGCGAGGCGGTCGTCCAGAGCGGCGATGGTGGCGACCAGGTTCTCCTTCATCCGTAACGCCTTCTTTTCGCTCTTCGCCGGCGGGGCCACCGCGCGCCTGGGACCGCCCATGAGGAAGCCGATCGCGAGGAGAATAACGCCCATGCCGCCGGCGACAAAGGGAATCCACCGCTGGGTGCGGTTGCGCTCGATCGCCACCTGGAACTGACCGCGGCCACCGCCCACGGCGGTGCCGCCGGAAAGCTCTACGGCGATCCGGCTGCCCGCCTTGGCGGCATTGCCACGCACGTAGATGAGGTCGCGCTCGGCGTCGCTGCCCGCCACCGCCAGCGGTGCGACAGGGGTGACGGTGACATCCGCCGGTTGGACGAAGAGGTCGATGCGCGGCAGGTCGTACGGTAGCCGTGCCTCGTAGTGGAGCTTCTTGCCTGGATAGGGGAGGCTGTAATTGACGGTGATCTGGGTGACCCCGGGGCGAATCGGGTAGTCGACGGTGAAGATTTCCGGATCACCCGTGGCGACCGGTTCACGCTGCACCGGCTGACCCTGGGCGCGGACGGTGATCCCGGTCTCGCCGGTGCGCCCCCTGGGCAGGAAGATGGCAAAGAGGCCACCCTCCTTGTAGAGGGCGCGGTCGCCCGGGTTGGTCACCTGGATCAGCTCGTCGACCTGGAAGAGCTTGCCGTCGGAGCGCAGCAGCCGCCGTTCGCTCACCTCCGCCCCGCGCCACTGGTCGCTCACGTCGTAGACGGTGAAAGCGACGCTCGCCGGGGCGCCGGTGAGGCGCAGGGGCTGGTTGTAGGTCACCCCCTTGTATTCGGCGCGGACAAGAAAGAAGGGCGCCTTCGCCTGCACGTTGGTGAGCTGGAAGCGGCCGCCGGTGGCGGTGGTGGAGGCGACCTCCTCCATCCCCAGCGACGGCGCAATGACGGTGATCTTCACCGGCCCGAGCTCAGCCCCCGGTGTCCCCATATGGATGACGCCGGTAATCGTCGCACCGCCTTCCTGGGCACTCGCAGGGCCACTGATCGCGACCACTCCGAGCAGAAGGGTGAAGACCAAGAGTAGGCGTCCGAGGGACGCACCAAGAGAAACGCTCTGTTCAGTCATACCCCTCACCTTCAAGTTGCCGCCTGGCCACACTGGGGACAAAAACGGGTACCGGCGGCCAGCGTCTTGCCGCACTGGACACACACCTCCGACTTTGTCGCACGGTGCTGTGCGATCTCCCGTTCGAGGGCTCCACGGCTTGCCCGCCCGTGGAGATGGTCGATCTGTTCGAGGATCCGACCCGCCTCCTCCTTCAGGTGGGTGCGCATGGCGTGGTAGTCGGCGTCGTCCACCTTGCCCACCTGATGGTCGAAGTCGAGGTCCTTGATGTTTGCGTAGATCCGCTCCTTGGCGATGAACAGGTCCTCCGCCTCGATGTCCACTGCCGCGCGGGTGCGGCCATGGTAGACGTAGGGGAGGAGGGTATAGGCGAGGGCCGCGAGCGCGACCGCAAAGAGGACGATGTCGATCATAGGTCGCGAAGCTCCTCCTCGATCTGGTCCGAGTGAGATCCCTCCCCACTAGCGTTGCCGTCACCCCCGGCCGGCGTGGCCGCCGGCGCAGGTGAGAGGGTCGACCACCGTCTAAGCAGCAGAAGGATCACCACCACCGCGATGCTCAGGAGCACCCCGGGGGCGATCCAGGCGGTGAGGTTGAAACCGCTTGCGGGCGGGGCGGAGAGGACCACCAGCCCCATGTCCTCCACGAAGCCGTTGATGATCTCCTGGTCGCTCTTGCCCGCCAGGATCTCACGGTCGACCCGGGCGCGCATCGGGGTGGCGGAGCCGCAGTTGAAGTGGTTGCAGTCGTCGAGGACCAGGTTGCAGCCGCACTGGCACACGAGGCGCTTGCAGATGGCGTGAAACCGCTTCACCTGAAGCGGGTCGGTGAGGCTGGTGTGAATCGACGCCGCCGAGGCAACCCCGGCCGCGGCGACCATCAACGCGATGAGGAGACCCGCGATCCATCTACGCACGGCTCGCCTCCGCAGCCATCATCCGCTCCATCCGTCGTCGCTGGGCACGGTCCGGCAGCATCGCCACCAGGGTCCCGAAGCCGACGAGGACACCACCGCCCCAGACGAAGTTCACCAATGGATTGAGCCACACCTGAATGATCCCCTTGCGCCCGTCCGTGGTGGGCGAGGCGAACACGGTATAGAGGTCTTCGGTGAGGGTCGAGTGGATGGAGACCTCACTGGTGGGTTGCTGGCTCGCCTGGTAGACGCGCCGCTCCGGGCCGAGGTAGCCGAGGTCCTTGCCGTCCTTGGAGATCGCCAGGTAGGCGCGGACCGCCCGGTAGTTGGGGGTGTTGTGGTTCTCCATGCGCACCATCTTGATGGTGTAGTGGCCCACCTGCGCGCTCTCCCCGGGACCGAGCTCGAACTGTCCCTCCTGGGTGAACGCCTTGCCGGTCAGCCCCACGAACAGGACCACGATCCCGAAGTGGACGAGGTAGCCGCCGTAGCGTCGCTTGTTCTTCAGGGTGAGGCGCACCAGGGCCACCGGCCAGATCTCCCCGGTGTTGTGGGCCCGGGCTCGGGTGCCATGGGCGAACTCCATGACGATGCCGGCGGTGACGAAGGCGGCGAGGGCGAAAGAGATGAGGCTGTAGGGCTGTTTGACGCCGAAGGTGAGGGCGGCGACCACCACCGTCCCCACCGCCACCACCGCCGGCACGGTGAGGTTGCGCCGCAGCCCCTTGCCCGAGCTCTTGCGCCACGCGAGGACCGGGCCGATCCCAGTGAGGAAGAGCAGAGCGAGCCCGAGCGGCACGTTGATTCGGTTGAAGAACGGCGGGCCGACAGTGATCTTCACCCCCTGCACCGCCTCCGAGATGATCGGAAAGAGGGTCCCCCAGAGGATCGAGAAGGCGGCGCCGAGGAGCAGCAGGTTGTTGAACAGGAAGCCTGCCTCGCGCGACACCATCGACTCGATCTGGTTCTGCGCCTTGAGCTGCGGCAGGCGCAGGAAGAGGAGGACGAGGGAGAAGCAGACCATCACGATGAGGAAGGCGAGGAACCAGCCGCCGATGGACGACTTGGCGAAGGCGTGGACCGAGGAGACCACCCCTGAGCGGGTGAGGAAGGTGCCGAGGATCGACAGAGAGAAGGTGAGGATGATGAGGATCATGTTCCACACCTTCAGCATCCCCCGCTTCTCCTGGATCATCACCGAGTGGAGGAAGGCGGTGCCGCACAGCCACGGCATGAACGAGGCATTCTCCACCGGATCCCACGCCCAGTAGCCGCCCCAGCCGAGCTCCTGATACGCCCAGTTGCCGCCCAGGAGGATGCCGGTGCCGAGAAAGAACCACGGGATGATCGTCCAGCGGCGGGTGATGGTGATCCACTTGTTGCCCAGCTCACCGGTGATCAACGCCGCCATGGCGAAGGCGTACGGGACGACGAAGCCCACGTAGCCGACGAACAGGGTCGGCGGGTGGATCACCATCGCCGGGTGCTGCAACAGCGGGTTGAGCCCCTTGCCGTCCTGCGCCGCCCACGGCGCCACGGAGCCATCGGCGAAGTGGGCGACGAGCGCATCGAACGGGTTGGTGACGAAGAGGTTGAGGATGATGAAGAAGAGCGAGGTCACCGACAGGATCGCCACCACGTACGGCATCAGGCCGCGGTTCTTGTGGCGGTTCTGGAGGACCACCAGGGCGGTGAAGATGGAGATCAGGCTCGACCAAAGCAGCAATGACCCCGCCTGTCCCGCCCACAGGGCGGCGAACTTGAAGAACAGAGGGAGGTCACGGTTGGTGTAGCTGGCGACGTACTCGATGTGAAAGTCGCTCTTCACCAACAACACATCGAGACAGGCCATCACCGTGAGCATCGCCACCGCCACCACCAGGGCGGCGTTCTCGCCGCTGCGAATCAGGGGCTCCCGTCCGGTGCGCGCCCCCCACACCGAGGCGATGACCGCGTAGGCGGAGAGGCAGAGGGCAAGAATCAGGGCAAAGTTGCCGAGGTCGGCCATGGATGGAGATCCCGTAGGAGAGGGTGTTGGGGTGGTGGTGCTACATCGCCCCGCCGGCGTGGCCGGTCGGGGCGGACTCGCCGCGCTCGATCGCCTTGCGCATCGCCTCGGGCATGTCGCCGTTCGGGTAACCGCCCGCCTCGTACTTCGAGGCGCACTTCGCCTGGATCTGCTTTGCCTCGAAGACGCCGTCGTCGCGCAGATGACCGTCCGCCACCACCTTCGCCCCCTCCTTGAAGGTATCGGGGAGGACCGCCTTGCCGGTGTAGGCCACCTTCTGGACGGCGTCGTCCAGGGTGAGGATAAAGGTCGTCAGGTGGGGCGCACGGTGGAGGGTTCCCGCCTTCACGTCGCCGGCCACCTTGATCCGCTTGCCGTGCGCCGCGTCGCCCATGGCGGCGAGCTCCGGGACGGTCTTGAAGTACGCTTTGCTCTCGTCGAAGCCGGTAGCCGCGAGCCACACCACCGCTCCGACCACAATGGCGATTCCTACCAACATCTTCACTTGCGTCGGTCGCACGGCTGAGCTCCGATCTTGACGGGGTGTTCAGGGCAGACAAAAAAAGGGGGTGGACCGCAAGGCCCCCCTTATCGCCAACTTCGCGTTTCGGTTCAGTGGTTCCTCGATCGCCACCTCCTCCATGGATGTCCCGCGGGGGGCCGCGGCGGGATGGGCCGTCTCCCGGGGAGGGGTCGGGAGGGCGGCCTGCCAGGAGGAGGGAGCAGGCCAGCCTAAGGCGCGCACCCCGAACCGGTTCAGGCCCCCCTTGGGACATCCGTTTGGAGGAAGTGACGGAAAGCACTCTACCACCGGTTCGATGAGAGAAAGGTGAAAATCACATTAAAAAACTCTCATGAAGCTCGCTGCGCGAGCCAGGGGTGAGGGATGGGGGATGAGGGGTTAGGGAAGGACAGCCCTTCGGGCTGATGAAGATGTCGATGGAAGCTGACGCAGAACAATTTGCTGGCCGCGATAGCGGCCGACCACCCCCTCATCCCTCACCCCCCATCCCTCACCCCCGCGAGCGCAGCGAGCCCCCTACCGCCGGCGGCTGCGATAACGGAAGACGCGGCCACGGCCGCCGGTGGCGTAGAGCTCGGCGAACAGCAGGCCGCGGAAGAGCATCACCCCGTAGATCACCAGGCCGCTTGCCACCATCCGCAGGGGCGCCAGGAGAGCCGCCGGGAGGGGCAGATACCCCACTGCCGCGACCACCGCGTACGCCACCGCGGTGGCGGCGAGGGTCGGCGGGAACCACTCGATCCAGTTGGCGGTGATGAAGTGGTACCCCTCGCTGAACAGACTCAGGCCGGTGTGCGGCGACTGGTAGATCATCTCCGGCACCGCATTCGCAGCCACGAAGACCACCACCTCGAAGCCGAGCCACACCAACAGCGGGTTGGACTGCGCCGCGGCCAGCATGCGTACCGCGGTGGTGGCGATCCAGAGGACGAAGCCAATATTCACCACCTCCCCCAGATAGGCGGTGAAGCCACGCTGGAAATCATACAGGTTGGCGCGGCCGATCCGCTGCACCTGCTCCACCAGAAAGAGGAAGGAGGAGGCGCAGGCACATGCCGCCAGGGTCACCAGCAGGCCGCCGATCATCCCGAGGGGGGCGGCAATCATGCGTACCACCGCCATCGCTACGGCGTACGCCACCACCGCCCCGGCGACGTGGAGGTTGTGGGCCAGCAAGACGCCGGTCCGCCGAGCGCAGCGGCGGTAGATCCAGAAGGTGGCGAGGAGGCGTTCCATGATCCGGTTTCCACGATTTGCCCGCAGCTTCGTTCAACCGCCCCTCGCCTGTCACTTCTCGCGCGCCACTGCCGGCGAACGGAGGGGGCGGATCGCGGAAAACGGATTACGCAGGTAGCCGCACCACGAACCGTGCACCGCCCGAGGCGGCCGTCTCCACCCACACCTCGCCGCCGTGGGCGCGGGCGATCTCGCGGCTGATCGCCAGCCCCAGGCCGCTGCCGCCGTGGGCCCGGTTGCGGGCGTCGTCGCCGCGGAAGAAGCGGTGGAAGACCGCCTCCCGGTCCGCCTCCGGGACCCCCGGGCCGTCGTCCTCCACCGCGATCTCCAACCCTCCCTCCTGGCGGGCCACCAGCCGCACCGTCCCCCCCTCGGGGGTGAAGCGGCAGGCGTTGGCGAGCAGGTTGTCGAGGAGTTGCTGCATGCGGGCGGTGTCGAGGGAGGCCAGGGCGCCGCTCGTCGCATCGATCGAAAGCCGGCCGCCCACCGCCTCCACCGCCGGCCGGTGGCGTTCCGCGACCTGGGTGGCCCACCCGTCGACCTCCACCTCCTGCCGATCGAGCTCCAGGCCGGCGGCATCGGCGCGGGCGAGCCACAAGAGCTGCTGCGCCAGCCGCTCCAGGTGATCCACCTCGCCGATAAGGGTCTCCAGACAGGCGCGGTACTCCGCCGCCGACCGCTCCCGCCGGAGAGTCACCTCCAGGTTGCCGCGCAGGATGGTGAGCGGGGTGCGGATCTCGTGCGAGGCGTCGGAGAGGAATCGACGCTGGAGCTCCAGGCTATGCGCCAGGCGGTCGAGCATCCGGTTGAGCGACACGGTGAGCGAGGCGAGCTCGTCGTGGCCGGCGAGGCTCGGCATCCGCACCGACAGGTTATGCTCGCCGATCTGGCGGGCGGTGAGGGCGATCTCTTCCACCGGCGCCACCACCGAGCGCGCCAGCAGCCAGCCCAGCAGCCCGGCGACCAGCGACGACACCAGCCCGGCCCACAGGGAGAGCTGGAAGATGCGCGGCAACAGTGAGGTCACCGGCCGCATCGGCCCGCCCACCACGATCGCCCCTTCCAGCCCCATCGGTCCGGGGAGGGGGTAAACCACGAAGCGGAAGAGCTCGCCGCCGAAGCGGGCGGTGTGAAAATCCGGGTGGTGCTGGGCGACGAAGTCGAGGGTGGTGGCGAAGGCGGGGAGGGTGGATTCCGGGTGGGGACCGGTGCGATCAAGCACCCGGCCGGTCTCGTCCACAACCGCGATCATTCGCCCCGGGTGGTGGTGCACACGGGTCGGCAGGGCGACCGGCTCGTGCAGGCGGCCCGACGCCGGTACCGCCACCCCCGGCGGCAACTGCGCCCGGGCGATGGCGACAAGGTCCCCGTCGAGGCGGCCGCGCAGCCGCTTGGAGAGCGACAGCGACACGATGCCGCCGAACAGGGCGACGATCACCAGGTTCACCGCCACGAAGGCGGCGATGATGCGGGTACGAAACGAGTGCAATCGAAACTCCGGGGTGGGGGACCAGGGGACGCCGTAACGGAAGTGATCTTGCCTTCATCATGGCGGCTCCCCATTCTTTCACCAACGCATCCCCCTGGTCCCCCACCTGATCCCCCATCCCGGAGCTTCGACATGGCCGACATCGCGACCTACGGCATTCGCACCACCCTCAAGAGCACCTTTGAGGAGACCGTCCCACGGGTCGTGGACGCCCTCCAGGCGGAGGGGTTCGGCGTCCTCAGCGAGATCGACGTCGCCAAGACCCTGAAGGCGAAGCTCGACGTCGACATGGGCCGCTACACCATCCTCGGCGCCTGCAACCCCAAGATCGCCCACGCCTCGCTCACCGCCGAGCGGGAGCTCGGCCTGCTCCTGCCGTGCAACGTCATCGTCTACGAGGACGAGGAGACGGGTGACACGGTGGTCTCGGCGGTCGACCCGGAGCGGATGCTCTCCATCGTCGACAACCCGGTCCTCGCCGCCAACGCCACGGCGGTCAAGCAGATGCTCCAGCAGGCGATCGATCGCCTCGGGTGAGCGGCCGGCACTCCTACAGGGCGCGGGCGAGAGGCCGATCGGCGACGCTTTCCGTTTCGGTCATTTGCCGAACTGCCTATTCCCTTAGCTCATGAAGCCCCAGAGCAGATCGGCGAATGCGGAACACGAAGGCACGAAAGGGGGAAAACACGAAAAGTTTGGGTGGAGTTTTTTCGTGTTTTCAAGTTTTCGTGCCTTCGTGTTCCCATCGGGTACGGGTCCTGAGCTAAGGGGATAGGCGTATTTGCCGAAGGAGGGGTGAGGTATTACCTTTGACGCACGAAGGGAATACGGAGAAACGCCATGCCGACGGTGACTCTGAAGATTTCGGACCAGCTCCAGGCGCGGCTCGACGCCGTCGCGAGACAGGTCGGAATCAGCCGCTCGGCCTTCATTCGTGAGGCCATCGAGAAGCGTCTGGCGGTAAGCAACCGGGTGGCGGGTTCCGTCCTCGAACGTGCTACCGACCTGGTCGGGTGTGTGGAGGGTCCGGAAGATCTCGCCTCCGATCCACGCCACCTTGAGGGGTACGGGGGGTGAGCGCGGACCTCTGGCTCGTGGACACCGGTCCGCTCGTCGCCCTTCTCAACGCGCGGGATCGATATCACGCCTGGGCCACTGAACAGCTTGCACAGATCCCGCCACCGCTCCTCACCTGCGAGGCAGTGATCTCCGAGGCGTGTTATCTCCTCGGGCAGCTCTCCGGGGGGCGACGTGCGGTCATGGCGCTCCTCGCACGCGGTGTCCTGGAGATCCGCTTCGCCCTCCAGGCGGACGTCGCGGTGGTCGCCCAGCTCATGGAACGATATGCGGACCTTCCCATGAGCCTGGCGGATGCGTGTCTCGTCCGGATGGTGGAGCAGTCGCCGCGCAGCCCTCTCCTCACCCTCGACTCGGACTTTCTGGTCTACCGCCACCACCGCAACCGGCGAATTCGGACGGTCGTGCCTCACCTGTAGCGCAGACCCACAGTGAGGTTTCGTGTTTTCGTGTTCCCTTTGTACGCGTGTACTTGGACGCATCGAGTCTCTCTCCGAGCGTTATTCCCGCTGAACCCCTTTGCGTTGAACCCTCCCCCTTCGTGGCCTTCGTGGTTTTGCCCCACCATGTAGAGCCGACGATTTTGGCTATGCTCGCCAGGCGGTGACCGCGGAGCAACGATGCATGAGATGTCCCTGGCCGAGAGCGTGGTGGAGATCCTCCGGGAGGAGGCACGGCGTCAGGCCTTTGCCCGGGTCCGGGCGGTGTGGCTGGAGGTGGGGGCACTCTCCCACTGCGACCCCGACGCACTCGCCTTCTGCTTTGACGTCGTCACTCGCGCTACCCTGGCGGAGGGCGCACGGCTGGAGATCCTGCGGACTCCCGGTCAAGGTTGGTGCCTCGGTTGCTCGCGGCCGGTGGAGGTGGCAAGACGGGGCGACCCGTGCCCCGTGTGCGGCAGCTACCAGATCCAGGTGACCGGTGGCGATGAGATGCGAATCAAAGAGCTGGAGGTCGACTGATGTGTTCCACCTGCGGTTGCGGCGGCGATGAGCCTGGACAGGTCGAGGCGGGGATCCCCCATCCTCACGATCACGACCACCCCCACGACCCCCACGCCGAGGCCGGTCCCGCCGCCCGCCGGGTGGTGGTCGAGCAGGAGATCCTGGCGAAGAACAACCGCTTTGCGGCGGCGAACCGCGTCGCCTGGGAGGGGCGCGGCCTTCTCACCCTCAACCTCCTCTCCTCCCCCGGCTCCGGCAAGACGACGCTTCTGGCGCGTACCAGCGACACCCTCGGCAGTGAGCTGTCGGTGGCGGTCGTGGAGGGCGACCAGCAGACCTCGCTGGATGCCGACCGGATCCGCGCCACCGGCGTCGCCGCGGTGCAGATCAACACCGGCAAGGGGTGCCACCTCGACGCCCACCAGGTGGGCCACGCGGTCGACCACCTTTCCGTCGCCGACCGCGGCCTCCTTTTTATCGAGAACGTCGGCAACCTCGTCTGCCCGGCCGGCTTCGACCTCGGCGAGGCGGCGCGGGTCGTTGTCCTGTCGGTCACCGAGGGCGACGACAAGCCCCTCAAGTACCCCGACGCCTTTGCCACCGCCGATCTCGTGGTGATCAACAAGATCGACCTCCTGCCGTACGTCGACTTCAATGTGGACCGGTGCATCGAGTACGCCCGCCGCCTCCGTCCCGAGGTGGCGACCCTTTCCCTCTCCGCCACCACCGGCGAGGGGGTAGACGGGTGGCTCGACTGGATCCGCCAGCGGCGGGCGCGGCTGCTCGCGGCGCGCCGCGATGAGCTCGCCGCCGAGCTCGCGGCCGTCGAGGGCGCCCTCGGCGAGGAGAGCGGCCTAGGAGCCAGTCGGACTTAGGCCCGATCTACTGCGGGAAAGCGGATCTCGGCCCGGATCGCGCCCCGTTCTTCGTCGCATAGTCCCGATATGCTCCTCAAACGGGTCGCAATCCGGACTCGAGCCCGCTTCCCCTCGTCACGATCGCCTAAGTCCGACAGACTCTAGCCCGCCCGGAGTGACGCCGACCGCATCCGAGATCAGCAGTTGCCCGGTCACCCATCCCACCAACCCCACCGGACATCCAGGGAGAAAACCATGGTCGCACCCGAGCTCAACGCTGTGGTCGCCCAGAAGATCGAGGTGACACCCGGGCTGATGGTCCTGCGGGTGGTCCCCGACGGCTGGGATCTCTCCGACTTCAAAGCGGGCCAGTTCGCCCTCCTCGCCCTTCCCGGCAAGGCGCCGCGCTGCGCCCTCTCCGACCCGGAGGAGAAGCCGCGCCACCCGGAGGCGCTGATCAAACGTGCCTACTCCATCGCCTCCTCCTCGGTCGCCCACGAGTACCTGGAGCTCTTCATCACCCTGGTCCACTCCGGGGCGCTGACCCCGCGTCTCTTCGCCCTCAACCCGGGGGATCGCCTGTGGTTGTCGCCGAAGGTCTCCGGCCTCTTCACCCTCGAATCGGTGCCCGCGGGCCAGCACGTCGTCCTCATCTCCACCGGCACCGGCCTGGCGCCGTACATGTCGATGCTGCGCACCCACCTCTGCCCCACCGACGGCCGCCGCTACGCGGTGCTGCACGGGGCGCGCCACTCGTGGGACCTCGGCTACCGCTCCGAGCTCATCACCCTCGCCCGCGTCTGCAAAGCCTTCGCCTACCTCCCCATCGTCAGCCGACCGGAGGAGGAGCCGGTGGCCTGGTCCGGCGCCACCGGCCACGTCCAGGTCCTGTGGGACGACGGCGCCCTGGAGCAGGCGTGGGGCGAGCCCCCCACCCCCGAGACCACCCACGTCTTCTTGTGCGGCAACCCGGCGATGGTCGACGACCTGACCACCCGTCTCCTGGCCGCCGGCTGGACCGAGCACAAGAAAAAATCCCCCGGCACCCTGCATGTGGAGCGGTACTGGTAAGGAGCGGAGGAAGGTGGGACCCTTTGAGACTCATGAGGAGGTGGACGGTGAAGAGGTTTCTACGGCTGGTGGTCCTGATGCTCGTGGTGGGCACGGGAGGGACGGTGTGGGGGAGCGCGAGCATGGAGGGGATGGCCGCGGCAACCGACGGGCGGACCGTGCTGCATGCGCCGCCGCGACTCCTGGCGCATCAGCGGCGGATGATGCGTGACCACCTGGCGGCGGTGCAGGAGGTGGTGGCGGCGATGGCCGCCGGGCAATACGACAAGGGGGCGCGGACGGCCCATGAGCGCCTCGGCCTCAGCCCCGAGATGGCGCGCATGTGCAACCGCTTCGGCCCCGCCTTCGGTGCCATGGGGATCGCCTTCCACCGGGATGGGGATCGTCTCGGCGATGTCCTCGCCACGGGTGATCCGCAACAATCGCTGGCGGCGCTCCACAAGGTCCTCGGCGACTGCGTCGCCTGCCACGCCCGCTTCCGCCAATAGGTGCCCTGGGAGCCTGTGCAACAGTGGCGCGCGATCCGCAGCGCGCGATCCGCGATTTCCCTCTCTCTGGAGGCGACGATGCGATTCACCCTGTCGATGCTCCTGGCCGCCTTGTGGCTCACCCCCATCCCCTCTCTCGCCGCCAAGGTGGCCGGTGTTCACCTTGAGGACACCATCACCGTGGCCGAGGCCCCTCTACGCCTCAACGGTGGAGGGGTGCGGAAGAAGTTTTTCCTCAAGATCTACGTCGCCGCCCTCTACCTCCCCACACCTGCCCGCACCGCCGAGGCAGCCCTCGCCATGGGGGGGCCGAAGCGGGTGGTGATGCACTTCCTCTACCACAAGGTGGGGCGCGACAAGCTCACCGAGGGGTGGCAGGAGGGGTTCGACCACAACCTCGACGCCGCAACCCAAAAGGCGGTGAAGGCGCGCCTCGCCGATTTCACCCGCCTCTTCCCCGACCTCCGCCGCGGCGACACGGTGGACCTCGACCTCGTCCCCGGGCGCGGTACCGAGGTGCAGATCAACGGCCACCTCGCCGGTACCATCCCCGGCGACGACTTCTATCGCGCCCTCCTGCGGGTGTGGCTCGGTCCCAAGCCCGCCGACCGTGACCTCAAGGTGGCGCTCCTCGGCGGCTGAGGAGCCGGTCGAGTAGATCCGAGACGTGGATGGGGGCGGACCAGCTACGGAGTCTCGCCTGCCGTGCAACCGGGTGCACGGACGGGCGACATCTACCCTGACACAGGGGGCTTCCCCCTGTTGAGAAAACGGAGCCGACGATCTGGGTAGGAGCGAGCTCCCGCTCGCGATTCAGGCCCAAAGGGCCTGCCGCGCCTGCGGCGCGGATCGCCGGCCGGAGCCGGCTCCTACCTCCACCCGCCGCCTGGGAGGGGCGATCCCCACCCACGACCCCATCCACGGCTCGCCCGCTGGAGGAGCCGCTACAGATTGAACCCCCCGGCGACCTCCAGGTTCTGGCCGGTGACGTAGGCGGCGCCGTCGGAGAGCAGGTAGTCGAGGGCGGCAAGCACGTCCGCCTCGGTGGCCGGGCGACCGGCGGGGATGACGGCAGAGTCGTCCGGGAGGTCGACCGAGTTTTCCAGGTGACCGGGGGAGAGGCAGTTGACGGTGATCCCCTCCGGCGCCACCGCCTTGGCCAGGGCCTGGGTGTAGAGCAGCACCCCGGTCTTGGCGAGTTGGTAGTGGGCGGCACGGGGACGGGCGACGATGCGGCCGCAGGAGGCGTAGCCGAGGTTGACGATCCGCCCCCCCGGCGCACTGGCCCGCAAATGCGGCAGGGCGAAGTGGCAGCAGTGGAAGGTGGCGGTGAGATTCCCGTCGACCACATAGCGCCAGTCCGCCGGGGTGAGCTCGTCCACCGGTTTCACCTGGTAGGTGCCGACGTTGTTCACCACCACATCCAGCCGGCCCGCCACCGCCGCCACCTGCTCAAACAGCGCCGCTACCTCCGCCTCCACCGTGAGGTCGGCCCCCACCACCCACGCCTCGCTGCCGGCGGCGCGGATCGCCCCCACCACCTCCTCCGCCTCGTCGCGTGAGTCGCGGTAATGCACGACGGTGGCGTAGCC
>CAZRGD010000012.1:0-17876 GCA_964599505.1 uncultured Nitrospirota bacterium
TTCGACCTCCTGAATGACCTCCTCAATGGAGGATCCGTAGGTCGAACATTATGACATATATTTTTGAATCATACCACTAGGATCGCTCGGTATCCGGGGTGCGGCGACCGCCGAGGGCGAGGCGGGCGAGGAGGAAGCAGAGGGTCGACTCTGCCCCCTGATTGCGGTTCACCCCGTCTGCCTCCAGACCGTCGCCGCAGGCGCCGGTGTGGAAGTCGTACACCGGCGCCCGCAGACGATTGCGGCCAAGAAACCACTCGAACGCCGTGTGGGCGAGCTCCATGTACCGCTCCTCGCCGGTCACCTGGTGTGCCATCACGTACGCCTCCACCAGGTAGCCTGCGTCGATGGGCTGCTGGTCGAAGAGTGCCTTTTCGCCGCCGCGCCGGTACCAACCACGGTTGCCCACCAGATCGAAATAGGGCTCTCCCGCACCACCGCGGCCGAGCTGGCAGGCGGTGAGGTGGTCCAGCGCCGCCAGCGCCACCTCCCGATAGCGCACCACGCCGGTACGCCGGTGGGCGTGCAGCAGCGCCTCGCACACCTTGGCGTTACCGTAGGTGATGCACTCCTCGAACCACGGCCAGTCGTCCGTGGCGGTGGCCTCGAAGGCGGCCACGAGACCATCGGCGAGGTGGCGGATGGTCTCCACCTGCGCCGGGTCGTCGGGGGCGGCGAGGCCGCAGATGCAGTAGGCGCGGGAGCGGATCGGCGCCACCGCCTCGATGTGCGGGCGGGCGGTGTCGACCATCCGCGTTGCCAGGGCGCGCGCCCCCTCGGTGGGGGCGACCCGCACCGCCCAACCAAGCCCCCACACCACCCGCCCAAGGGTGTCACCACCGCCACGCTCATCGAGGAAACGGCGGTCGTAGCCCATGAAGTTGTGAAAGTGGCCGTCGGGGGTCTCGGCATGGCGGAGGAAGGCGAGGCAGGTAGTGACCAGTGGCAAGAGGCGGCGGCGGCCCGCCTCGGGCAGCTCCTCCCAGAGGCGGCAGAGGACCACCAAGGTCCGTCCAACGTCGTCGGCGGAGTAACCGTGGATACGGTCGGGGATACCGTAGCGGGTGTGCTGGATCACCCCCACGTCGTCGGTGAGCAACGCCAAGTGGTCGAGACGAAGCTCGGGGAGGGTGGCGCGCGGCGGCCTTGCCGGCGCCTTGGTGGCGACGGCACGACTCTCGACCACCTCCCCACATACCTGAAGGAACCGCTTTGCCACCCGGCTCCAGGTCATCTCCGCGCCCAGGGTGGCGGCGCGCCGGGCCATCTCGGCACGCTCTACCGGCTGTTCCACCAAACGCTTGATGGCCTCCGAGAAGGCGCCGGTGTCGCCGAAGGGGACAAGGAGACCGCGCCCCCCGGCGAGCATCTCCTCGGCGTACCAGTACGGGGTAGAGATCACCGGCAACCCCATACCGATGGCGTTGGCGAGGGTGCCGCTCGCCACCTGCGCCTCGTGCGGATAGGGAGTGATATAGGCGTCCGCGGCGGCGAGGTAGCGGCCGAGCTCCGCCGAGTCCACGAAGCGGTTGTGGAAGGCGACATGGCCGGTGAGGCCGAGGTCGCGCACCCGCCGCTCCAGCGACAGGCGATAGCGCTCTCCCTCCTTACGCCGCACCGCCGGGTGGGTGGCGCCGAGGACCACATAGAGGAGCTCCGGGTGGGCCGCCACCACCGGCGGCAGGGCCTCGATCACCGTGTCGATCCCCTTGTTCTCCGACAGCAACCCAAAGGTGAGCAGAACGAAGCGATGGTCCGCCCCGAAACGGTGGCGGCACGCGGCGCGGTCGATCTCGCCGCGCTCGGGCACCCCGTGGTGGATGTGACAAATCTGGCGCGGGTCGGCGCCATACACCTCCCGGAGGATCTCCCCCCCCACCTGGCTGAGGACCACCAGCCGGTCCGAGGCGCGGATCACCTCCTCCATGCTCCTCCGGTAGGCAGGCGCCGGATCGCGAAGGGCGGTGTGGCAGACGGTGACCACCGGCTTGGTGAGGCGGGTCAGCAGCGAGATGAGGTGGCTCCCCGCCTCGCCGCCGAAGATGCCGAACTCGTGCTGCACCACCACCGCCTCGACGGGAGAAAAATTGATCTGCTCCGCCGCCCGCCGGTACGCCTCCACCCGCGTGGCGAGGATCGTCCCCGCCACCACCTCCGGATAGTCGTACCCCTTGGGCCGGTCGTTGAGGGCGTAGACCTGGCACCGGCCCGCCCCGGCGATCCGGTGCACCGCCTCGACCAGGTCGCGGGCGAAGGTGGCGATACCGCAGGCGCGCGGCACATAGGTGGAGACCACCGCCAGACGGGGGACGACGGAGCGCCCCTGGATTTCGCTGGACCGATCTCTGACCACACCCACCTCCTTGATCGCTGCGCCTCCCAGCTCTACCCATCCCCCTCGGTGGCAAAATCCCCGAGAGGGCGGTCTGCCGCCTCGCGCGGCGGGGAGAGGGAGGACCCTCCAGAATGGGGCGGTTGGCGCCGCCTGTCCATCGGGGAGGCTTTGGCCATAATCGTCGGCTCGTCCCTTCCGCTGGAGGCTTTGGGGTCAAGTCTTTCATTGAAACATTTCTGAAAGAAATGTTTCAATGAAAGACTTGACCCCAAAGCCTCCAACCCGCTCCTACCGAAACCCCGGAACCTTGGTGGCTGACCCGCCGGCGCGCAGCGCGGCCTCTGCGAGCCGCCCAGCGGCTCGCACCTACAGCGTCGGCAACGTCACGGTGAGGGTCGTGGGGCCTCCGGGACGGCTCGCCACCTCAATGGTGCCGTCGTGGAGCTCGATGATCCGCTTCACCAGGGCAAGCCCGAGGCCGGTCCCCCCCATGCCGCGGTGCGACGCGTGCTGCCAGAACTTGTCGAAGACGTACGGCAGGTCCTGCTCGGCGATGCCGATGCCGCTGTCGGTGACCGTCACCACCGCCTGGTTGCCACGCTGCTCACCGGCGAGGCGGACCTCACCCGCGTGGGTAAACTTGCAGGCGTTCTCCACGAGATGCAAAAGCGCCCCGACCAGCTTGTCGCGATCGGCGGAGACCAGGTGGAGGTCGGCAGGAATGTCGTGAGCACAGGTGACCCCCTCGGCACGCGGCAGGCTGCACCCCCGCTCCTCCACCTCATGGAGGATCTCCGCCAGGGCGACGGGCCGGCGATCGACCTCGAAGTTACCGTTCTCGATGCGCGAGGTGTCGAGGATATTGGAGACGATGCGCAGGAGCCGCTCGCCCGCCTGGTGGACCATCTCGACGTCGGTATGCACCTGCTCCGGAATCTCCCCCTCCTGACCGGAGAGGATGAGGCTCGAGAAGCCGAGGACCGCGTTGAGCGGGGTGCGGAACTCGTGCGAGACGGAGGCGATGAAGTCGGACTTCACCCGGTCCGCCTCCGCCACCCGCGCCATCTCCGCCCGCAGGTGGCCGTTCGCCTCCTCGACCTCGCGGGTGCGTGCCTGGATCTGCCCCTCCAGGTCGCCGGCGTACCCCTTGAGCTGCTGGTTGAGCCCCTTGAGCTCGCGATACCCCTGCTCCATCCGCTCGTAGAGGCGGGCGTTTTCCAGGGCGAAGCCGATCTGGCCAAAGGCGGCGTTGAGGAAGTGGATGTCCTCCTCGGTGAAGGGGCCGCCGTCGCGCTTCTTCGACAGGTTGATCACCCCGATCAGCTCACCGTGGGCAAAGAGCGGCACGGTGAGGAAGCTCGGGGCGCCGTACTTGGTGTCGTTGAATCGCTCAAACCGCGGGTCGGTGGCGATATCGGAGACCACCACCGCCTTGCCTTCCAGGACCGCGACCCGCGACAGGGAGTCGGCCACCGCGACCCGGCTGCCGATGCGCGCGTCGACCTCCAGGCCGTAGGCGGCGATCAGCTCCAGCTCCTTGCCTCCCTCCACCAGCCGCATGATCGAGCCGATCTCGGCGTTCACCACCCGCATGGCGCGCACCAGGATCCGATCAAGCATGTCGTTGAGGTCGGTGAGGCGGGCGGCAAACTCGGAGATCTCGTTCAGGGAGGAGAGCTGCAGGACCTGGTGGGTGAGCTGGTGGGAGGTGTCGTGGAACCCTTCGAGGAGATCATCGAAGTGGTTGGCGATCCCCTCCAGACGCACCGCCGGCGGCTCCGCCTCACCGCCATCACCATCGCCGTCGGCCACGACCACCGGCGCGTCGCCGCTCGCGGTGAGCTCGCCGCGCAGAAGGGCAAAGCCGATCAGGCCGAAGGCGATGGCACCAAAGAGGTAGGTGATCTGATCAATCCCGCCTCCCCGCACCACCTGGTAGAGGAGGAGGACGAGGACGAGGATCGGGAGGATGAAGACGAGGAGAAAGGCGAGCCAGAGGAGGTAGGTAACCTCCCCCCTCTCCGCCCGACCTCGGTGGAACAGATGGCGCATGAGACCGATTCACTCCGCCCGGTGAGGCGCGTTCAACCTTATCCTTCGGGGCCGCAGGCTCCGCCCCCCGTTAGGCGCTTTTCGACCATCCCGCGGCGAAGCATAAAGCATGGAAGCACTTAGATGGATCTGATCTGAAAAAGGCACTGTTCAGTGGCCACGTAGGCCACCGGCCGGTCGTGTGGGCCCCTCGGCAGGCGGGCCACCACCTGGCAGGCGAAGGCAGCGCCGCAGACAACGCAGGCGGGGGCGAGAAGGGCGAGGAGGCGATCGTAGTGGCCGCCCCCCTGACCGAGGCGGACACCGTGGCGATCAAAGCCAACCCCGGGGACCACCGCCAGGTCGACCTCCGCCGGCGCCACCCGCGGTGCATCGGCGGACGGCTCCAAAAGATTGCGGTATCCGGAGACGAGCCCCTCCAGCGTCTCGATTCGGTGGAGGGTCAGGCCACCGTCGGCGGTGACACGCGGCAGGCAGAGCCGCTTGTGTCCGGCCAGGGCGACGTTTAGGAGCGGCAAGGTGGGGAGCTCGGTGGCGGTGGCGGCGTAGGCGAGGACCGTCTCTGCCGCCGCCCACAGGGGTGAGGCGGTGAGGTGGGCGGCGACCGCCGACCCCGCCGTCTGCCGCGCCTCCCCGTTCACCGCGGCGCGCACCGCCCGCAGACGGGCGCGCCACGCCTGCTTGTCTCCGCCCGGGTCTGCACCGCTGCGATCCACCACCGCACACCCCCGCCACCACAAAAAAGGCCCCGGACGTCGCCGCCCGAGGCCCGAAGGGTCCGTTTCGCCCCGGCTATAGAGAGCCGAGGATCATCTTCATCTCATCCTTGGCCTGGAGCTTGAGCTTTTTCAGGGTCAACCTGCGGACCTCGAGATCCGGGGTGAGATACCGGACTCGCTCGATCCTCTCCAGCTCCGTCTCGTAGGAGGAGTGATCCTCCTCGAGCTTGCGAAACCGGGGGATCTCCTTGCGTGCACGCTCGGCCTGGGAACCGGTAAAGGGCATAAGACACACCTCCGCCAACGGGTTAACAGGGACTCTCCAAAATTAGCATGGGCGCGCCTAAAGGCAAGCCGGGGGGCGCCGTCCATCATCGTCGGCTCCAAATCGGGATCGCGATCGCGATCGGGATCGAAATCGGACCCCGACCGCTGGGCCACCGGCGGGAGCCGGGCCTGGGACGAGATCCGATCCCGGTCCCGATGGCCCTCCGGCTGTTTCACCCTGGGGGTGCGTGGCCGCGAGGCTCATGGATGTGGCAACCGCTTGCTGCGGCGGCGAAAAGGTGGAGTGGAGACGATCAAAGCCGACAATCAGGGTGCCGCACCCTCATCCGTCGAGACGGCCGTAGAGGATCTGACCCTCGCCCACCATGTGGGGGGGCAGGGCGGCGCCGCGCCCGCGGCGGCGAAAGGTGGTGAGGGTGGCGACGCACAGCTCGAAGGTCTCGGCCAGCTCCGCGAAGAGGTGCGATCGGCGCTGGTCGAGGACCGCCTCGAAGTCGGCGGCACGGTGGTAGGCGTGGCGCCCCACGTCGACGTAGAACCGTACCCCCGCGCGCCGCTCCACCCGCTCCCGAAACAGCCCGGTCATGAACAGGGTGTAGTCCCCCAGATGACGCACCCAGCGCGCCTCGCCAAAGGGATCGTAGGTCTCGATCCCCTCCACCCCACGACATGCCTCCGCCGCCCCGAGGATGTCCGCTACCGCCACCATGGCCTCACCGCGGCCGCCTTCGGGGAAGAGGTCGGTGGTGCGCACGAAGCGGCTGAGCATCCGGCTGAGGTAGTCGATGGTCGCCTGCGACGGACTCTCCGCCCCGGCAACGATGCGTGCCAGCTCTCGCCGGAAGAAGGAGAGGAGGGTAGGGTCGAGATCGGTGGTCGCCATGGTTCGCTCGCCGGAGGTCTTAGTACCTTCATCGGCACCAAGCGTGGCACCGTGTACCCCCCCTCCTACCGCCGAGAAGCAGCGGAGATCACCTCGTACGTTCAGCCCCCCCACGCCGTTGGAACACGAAAGCGCAAAAAGAAGAAAACACGGGAAACAACCAGTTGATATCTTTCGTGTTTTTGAGTTTTCGTGCTTTCGTGTTCCATTCGCACGCGCGGACTCGGACGCATCGAATTTCTCGCCATTCAATCTTTCTGCCGATCCTCGCCGCCCATGATTCTGCGCGTCACCCCCACCTCTGCACTGGTCACGGCGATGGCGCTGACGCTGGTGGTCACCCTCTATTTCCTCCTCGCCCGCGGTCCGGCTGCGCCGCCGACTACCGAGAGCGAGGTGGACGGCGCGCCGGCGGTGGTCACCGACTTCACCTTCACCGAGACCAAGGGTGGGCAGACCCACTGGCTCCTCAAGGCGCACCGAGCCCGCTACTTCGAACACGACAACCGGGTGGAGGTAGAGGCGATCCGCGCCGACCTCCGCGACGGGAAGCGGGTCATCCTCCACCTGGAGGCGACGAGCGGCCACGTCGACCTCGCCTCCTTCACCTTCGACCTCACCGGCGGGGTACGGATCACCGATCCCGACGGCCTGCGTCTCACCACCCCCCAGCTCCACTTCGACGGCCCCAGCCGCATGCTCACCGGGGACGGCCCCCTCGACCTCCAGCGGCCGCCGTACCGGATCGCCGGAGGGCCGTTCACCTACAACGTGACCACCCGCCGGATCACCGTGAAAGAGGCGGTCCACCTGGTGGTTACCCCACCGCCATCACCCCACCCCGCCGCCGGCGACCCCGAGGCCAGTGCCCCGTCGCCTGTCCGCCGCCGCGTCGCATGATCGCCTCCCTCCTCCTCATCCTTGCGGCGACGACAGCGCCGGCGGCCGCCGCCTCCGGCGGCTGGGCACCGGCGCCGCCGCCGCTCACCCTGGCGGCGGGGCTCGACGCCACCGCGGACCGACTGGAGGGAGAGCTGGCCGGCGGCAAGCTCTCCTTCACCGGCCATGTGGAGATCACCAGCGGCGCCGAGCGGCTGCGTGCTGCGAGCGTCGATCTCACCCTGGAGACACCCCGCCATACCCTCCGCCGGGTGGTGGCGAAGGGGGCGGTGCAGCTCATCTACGGGCCGTACACCGCGACCGCCGAGGCGGCCGACTTCGATGCAGCCTCCGGCCGCTCCACCCTCACCGGCGGGGCAAAGGTGTGGGGCGCGGGGCGCGAGGTGGCGGGTGAACGGATCGACCTCGACACCCGCCGCCGCACGGTCGTGGTGGTCGCCGGCCACCTGCTGGTGCCGGCAGAGGGCGCGAACCCGGCGGTGCGGGTGGTGGCGGACACGATCGAGGCGGACGACCTGCGCGGGGTGGCGCATCTGAAGGGCAATGTGGAGGTGGTGAGCGGCACGCGTCACCTGTGGGGCGACGAGATCACCGTCCACACCGACCCCAAGGGCGGCACCGTGCAGCGAATCGACGCGGTCGGCGGTGTGCGACTGGTCGATGGTAACCGACGCGGCGTCGCCGAGGAGGCCCACTACGACCTCCTCCACCACGACCTCACCCTCACCGGAAAGGCGCGCCTGGTCGAGGGCGGCAACGAGATCCGCGGCGAGACCATCCACCTCGACCTGGCAACGCGACAAGTCCGGGTGGAGCATGGGACCATCCGCTATCGACCCGAGTAGCCCACATCATCTCACCATGAATCTGCTTCGCGCGCCCGCCAGCCCTGGTCAGCCTCTCCGAGTGGGTAGGAGCGGGTTGTACCCGCGATCCGCGCCTCCTGGGCGCGGCAGGCCCAAAGGGCCTGGTTCACCGGCGAAACGCGGGCTGAGAGGTCATCCGCAGTGCTCAAGGTAGAGAACCTACACAAGCAGTTCGGCGGCCGGCAGGTGGTAAAGGGGGTCTCCTTTGCCATCCACCGGGGCGAGATCGTCGGCCTGCTGGGCCCGAACGGCGCCGGCAAGACGACCAGCTTCTACATGACCGTCGGCCTGATCCCGGTGGATGACGGCCACATCTACCTCAACCAAGAGGAGATCAGCGACGAGCCCATGTACCTCCGTGCCCGGCGCGGCATCTCCTACCTGCCGCAGGAGCCCTCCATCTTCCGCCGCCTCACCGTGGAGGAGAACCTCCTCGCAGTGGCCGAGACCCTCGACATCCCGCGCGGTGAACGCCAGGAGCGGTGCGAACGGCTGCTTGCGGAGCTCTCCATCGCCCACGTGCGGGCGTCGCCCGGCTACGCCCTCTCCGGCGGCGAGCGGCGGCGGGCGGAGATCGCCCGCGCCCTGGTGCTGGACCCCGCCTTCATCCTCCTCGACGAGCCGTTCGCCGGCGTCGACCCGATCGCGGTGGCGGACATTCAGGAGATTATCCTCAACCTGCGCGCCAAAGGGATCGGGGTGCTGATCACCGACCACTCAGTGCATGACACCCTCTCCATCGTGGACACCGCCTTCATCATGAACGAGGGGGAGATCCTCCTCTCGGGACCGTCGTGCGACATCGCCAAGAGCGATCTCGCGCGGGCAGTATACTTGGGTGAGAACTTCGTCTTGGATTGTGATGACTAGGCTACACCCGGAGGTATTCAACATCCGCCGACCCGCTCGCGCGGTGGGCCTCCGGGATGGGAGAATGGTCGCCCACCTTGTCCGCTGCCGCACCGCGTGGTGCGATCCGTCCGTCCGGATTGCCACCGGGATAACGGCATGCCGGCTTACCCATCAAGAGGGCGCACCGAAGAGACCCCCATGCAGCTGAGCCCCAAGCTCTCCCTCAAGCTAACCCAGAAGCTGGTGATGACGCCCCAGCTTCAGCAGGCGATCCGCCTCCTGCAACTCTCCCGTCTCGATCTGGAGCAGGCAATCCAGGAGGAGATGGTGGAGAACCCGGTCCTCGAGGATGAGGTGGCGGACGAGGGCACCGTAGAACAACGCGTCGCCGAATCGGCTACGGAGAAGGAGAAGGCGAAGGAGGAGGGTAGCGGTGGGGAGGAGCTCGACTGGGAGAAGTACATGGACTCCGCCATCAGCTCCGGCTTCCAGGCGGAGGCGGGGGTTCCCCTCGACGACGGAGAACGCCCGACCCTGGAATCCACCTACACGGTGGAGCGCTCCCTGGCCGACCACCTGGTGTGGCAGCTCCGGGTGAGCAACCTGCCGGACTTCGTCAAAAAGATCGGGCCGTGTCTCATTGGCTGCCTCGACGGCGACGGCTATCTGCGTGAGGACGACGACGCCCTGTCGCAGCTCTGCCACTGCCCAGCGGAACAGATCCCCGAGGTTCTCACCCACCTGCGTCGCCTCGACCCGGTCGGCGCCTTTGCCCGCGACCTCACCGAGTGTCTCCTCATACAGCTCAGGCAGGTCGCCGATCCCCACCCCCTCGTTGAGCCACTGATCCGCAACTTTTTGAAGGATCTGGAGACCCGCCGGTACACGGAGGTGGCGGAGGCGCTGGAGACCAGTGTCGACGAGGTCTTGGCGGCATTGCACCAGCTCCGTCAGCTCGAACCGAAGCCGGGGCGCCGCTTCGACAGCGATGCGCCGATCTACGTCGTCCCCGACGTCTACGTCGTCCGCAAGGGCGATCAGTTCGAGATCCGCCTGAACGACGACGGCCTGCCGCGGCCGCGCATCTCCCCCTACTACCTGGAGATGTACAAGCGGCTGAACAGCGAGGAGATGGACGCCGCCTCACGCGAGTTCATCAAGGAGAAGCTCAACCACGCGATGGCGCTCATCAAGAGCCTCGACCAGCGGCAGAAGACGATCTACCGGACCACCGAGTCGATCCTCCGCTTCCAGCGCGACTTTTTCCTCAAGGGTCCCAATTTCCTGCAGCCGCTTATCTTGCGCGACGTCGCCGAGGACCTGGGGATGCACGAGTCGACCATCTCGCGGGTCACCAGCAACAAGTATCTGCACTGCGAGCGTGGCATCTTCGAGCTGAAGTACTTCTTCTCCAGCAGCCTCAAGTCGACCCACGGCGAGGACCTGTCGGCGGTCTACGTGAAGAACCGCCTGCGGGAGATCCTCGCCGAAGAGGACATCAAGCGCTGTCTCAGCGATCAGTCCCTCGCGAACCTCCTCGCCAAGGAGGGGATCAAGATCGCCCGACGTACGGTGGCAAAATACCGCGAAGAGCTGAAGATCCTCCCCGCCGCCAGCCGCCGGCGAGGGTACTAGACTCATGATTGCCACGAGCTCGCGTTCACCCGCCACCGCCCGCCACACGCGGCCACGATCCACCGCGCGACCACCATCTCAGACGCGCTCCGGACGGCCAGCCGGAGCCACCACGTCCACCGCCACGGCCGCTGGCAGGCCCCTGGCGGAACACGGACGGACGTCTGAACCTACCCCTGGCCACTAACCATTGGGGGAGCCATGAATCTATCCATCTCGGCGCGTCACATGGAGCTCACTGACGGCCTGCGCGCCCACGCGGAGGAGCGATGCGAAAAGCTCACCCGTCTCCTCGACGATCAGAGCCGCCTGCACGTCACCCTGTCGGTGGAGCGCAACCTGCAGATCGCCGACATCATCGCCAAGGGGCCGCGTACCCTCTTCCAGGCGCAGGAGCGATCGGACGACATGTACGCCGCCATTGACCGTGCCACCACCAAGCTGGAACGCCAGCTCCGCCGCGACCACGACAAGCGCACCGAGGCCAAGGCGCGCGTCCAGAAGCTCACCTCCCCGGACAACCTCGCCTCCGAGCCGACCGTCTCCGAGGCGCTCTTGGAGAGCCTGGGACGGATCGAGGAGACGCGCGAGATCAACATCGAAGAGCTCCCGGAGTACGAGGCGATCCGCCTGATGGAGGATCACGACGAGCCGCTCTGGGTCTTCCGCGACACGGCGGACGGCTGTCTGCGCATCCTCACCCGGAGCAAGGGTGAGAAGCTGCGCCGCTTCGACCTGATCGAGAACCGGTAGCGGGAGACACGGCAACAAAAGTGGTATCTTCCCGCCCCGCCGCCGGAGCCAACCATGACCCTAATCATCGCTGACCACCTGGGAGAGGCCCACATCATCCCGGAGCTTTCGGGTGACACCAAGATCGCGGTCCTCCGCGAGCTGTGCGAGGTGGCGTGCCGGGACGGCGAGACCCCGACCCACGAGCAGGCGCTCACCGCGATGATCGAGCGCGAGGCCCTCGGCTCCACCGGCATCGGCGACGGGGTGGCCATCCCCCACGCCAAGATCCCCGACCTCGAAGAGCTACGCATCGTCCTCGGTCTGTCGCACAAAGGGGTCGAGTTCGATGCCAGCGATGGCGCTCCGGTCCACCTCCTCTTCCTGATCGCCGCACCGGTGGCCAGCAAGAGCCGTGACCACCTCCAGGTCCTCGCCCGCCTTGCCCGCATGGTGCGTGCCCCAGGCTTCCGCTCGGAGGTCATGGAGCTCGATTCACCGACCGCGATCCAGCACCTGGTGGCGCGGATGGAGCGGGAGATGTTCGAGGACACGGCTGCGTGAAGATGGGATGCAAAAACACGCAATTATTTCTTCACAAGCCCTGAACATCCACGCCTCCCTCGTTACGGTCCGCGGACAGGGGCTCTTGCTCCGCGGTCCGAGCGGGACGGGCAAGAGTGACGTCGCCCTGGAGCTCCTCCGCCGTGGCTACCGACTGGTGGCGGACGACGTGGTAGAGGTCGTCGAACGGCAGGGGCGGCCGTGGGGGAGATCGCCGACGCGGATCGCCGGCCGCCTGGAGGTACGCGAGGTCGGGGTGGTGGAGGTGGGCGATCTCTTCGGCCCGAAAGCAATGGTCGCCGCCTCGGCGATCGACGCGGTGGTCGACCTGCTGCCCCCGGCCGCGACCCCACCGAGCCGCGCCACCGCGCCCCTCCCTCCCACCCCCCTGTGCGGTGTCGACCTCCCCACCTTTGTGCTCCATGCCGCCGACACCACCGCGTGCGCCAACCGACTGGAGGTGATCGCCGGACTGGTGTCCAATCGTGGGCAGGGACCGCCCGATGGATAAGTCGCCGCTCCAGCTCATCGTCATCCTCGGCCTCTCCGGGTCGGGCAAGACCACCGCCATCAAGGCGCTGAAGGATCGCGGTGTTTTTTGCATCGACAACCTGCCGACGGCGCTCATCGGCCAGCTCATCGAGGGGGCGAACCAGTCGGGATCGCACCTGGAGCGGGTCGCCCTCTGTCTGGAGGTCCGCTCGGAGGTGGACCGCGACGGCCTCGCCACCCTCTTCGAAGAGCTTCGCCAGGGCGATCTCGCCTTCGAGCTCGTCTACCTCTTCGCCACCCCCGCCACCCTCACCCGCCGCTTTCAGGAGACCCGCTCCACCCACCCCCTCGCCGACCGCTACCCGGTCCTCGAAGATGCGATCGACGCGGAACGGACCCTCCTCGACACCCTGCGCCCCTTCGCCACCCACGAGATCGACACCACCGAGCTCACCGTCCACGACCTGCGCCGCCGCATCGGCGATCTCCTGCCCCTCGACGGCCACCACCCCCTGCATGTGGGGCTGGTGAGCTTCGGCTTCAAGCACGGCCTGCCGTACGAGGCCGACATGGTGATGGATGCCCGTTTCCTCCCCAACCCGTATTTCGTCCCCGAGCTCAAGGCGCATACCGGCCTGGACGAGGCGGTGGCCACCTACGTCCTCGACTCCACCGACGCGACCACCTACCTGGCGCAGATCAAAGGGATGCTCGATTTTCTCCTCCCTCGCTACCAGCACGAAGGCAAGGCATACTTCACCCTCGCGGTTGGGTGTACCGGCGGCCATCACCGGTCGGTGGCAATCGTCGAGGCCCTCGCCTCCTACCTGCGGGGGAGGGGACTTCCCCTCACCACCCGCCACCGGGACATCGAACGATGATCGGCATCCTCCTCGTCACCCACGGTGAGATCGGCGCCGCCATGGTCGCCGCCGCCGAATACATCCTCGGCAGCCAGGAGTGTCTGGCGGCGATCACCGTCGAGAGCCACCAGCTACCGCTGACCGAGCAGCACATCCGGGCGGTCATTGCGTCGCTCGGCTGTAGCGAGGGGCTGGTCATCCTCACCGACATGTACGGCGGCACCCCGAGCAACACCTCGCTCCCCTTTCTTGATCGGGAACAGGTGGAGATTGTCGCCGGGGTCAACCTGCCGATGCTCATCAAGTGTCTCACCCGTCGCGAGGGGGCAACGCCTGCCGACCTCGCCCAACAGGCCCTGGAGGCGGGGCGACGAGGGATCCTCGTCACCCGCGCGGTCCTCGATGCCACGCCGCCAAAGTGAACGAGCGCTCCTGCACCCTCACGGTCGAAAATGAGCTCGGCCTCCATGCCCGCGCCTCGGCGAAAATCGTCAACCTCACCAACCAGTTCAACAACGCCACGGAAATCTACCTGGCGCGTGACGGGGTGGAGGTCAACGCCCGCTCGATCCTCGGTCTGATGATGTTTGCCGCCCCCAAGGGAGTCACCCTCGAAGCACGGGCCGCGGGCCCGCAGGCGGAAGAGGCGCTCGCCGCCCTCGGCGACCTCTTCCATCGCCGCTTCGACGAGGAGCAGTGATGCGCGTCGCCCGCGGCTACGCCACCACCGACCAGGTGGCGATCGGACCCGCCTTCCTGGCGGTACGCACCGCCGCCGGCGACCACTGCCCGGTGATGACCCCCGACCCGGAGGGCGAGCTGGCCCGCCTCGACGAGGCGGTAGCGCGCTCCCGCGACCAGCTCGGCCACATCCTCTTGGAGGTGGCGGGCCACGCGCCGCAAGAGCAGCTCCAGATCCTCAAGACCCACGTGCTGCTGCTCAAGGACCGCCGCTGGGAGGAGCGACCGCGCACCCTCATCCCGGACAAGGGGTACTCGGCGGAGATGGCGGTCCGTCAGACCACCCTGGAGCTGATCTCGCGCCTGCAGGGAAGCGACGACCCGTATCTAAAGCAGCGCACCATCGACATCGAGCAGGTCGCGGGCCGCATCCTCCGCAACCTCGGCGGCGAGCACGGACTCGACCTCGCGCAGATCCCCGACGGCGCCATCCTCGTTGCTCACGACCTGGCACCGTCGGAGATCATCCGCATGCAGCCGCGCAAGGTGGCTGGAATCATCACCGACCTCGGTGGCCCCACCTCGCACATGGCGATCATGGCGCGCTCCATGGAGATCCCCGCCCTGGTGGGGACGGAGAACGCCACCCAGACCATCCAGTCCGGCGAGGTCGTCGTCCTCGACGGCCGCCGCGGCAGCGCCATCGCCACCCCCGACCCCTCCACCCTCCGTTACTTCCACCGTGAGCAGCGGCGCGAGCAGGCCGAGGAGCGGGCGCTTACCACCCTCCGCAACCTGCCTGCCACCACCCCGGACGGGGTCGAGATCCGCCTGCTCGCCAACCTCGAGCTCACCCGCGAGGTGCGGCGGATGGCCGGCTACGGGGTCAAGGAGGTGGGGCTTTACCGCACCGAGTACCTCTTCACCGACACCACCCCGCCCGGGGAGGAAGAACACTACCGGGCCTACCAGAAGCTCCTGAGCGGCTGTGCCCCCCACCCGGTGACCATCCGCACCGTCGACCTCGGCACCGACAAGAGCGCCCCGATCCTCGACCTCGAGTTGGAGAAAAACCCCGCCCTGGGCTTCCGTGGGATCCGCTGCTGCCTCGCCCACCGGGAGCTCTTCGTGCCGCAGATCCGGGCGCTCCTGCGCGCCTCGGTCTTCGGCCACCTGCGCATCCTCCTGCCGATGATCGCCTCGGCGAGCGAGGTGGTCGCGGTGCGCAAGCTCATCGCCGCCATCGCCGTCGAGCTCAGCGAGGCGAACATCCCCCACACGGACGAGGTGGAGGTAGGGGCGATGATCGAGGTGCCGTCGGCGGCCCTCACCTGCGACCACATCGCCCGCGAGTCCGACTTCCTCTCCATCGGGACCAACGACCTCGTCCAGTACCTGATGGCGGCGGACCGCACCAACGAGCACGTCACCTACCTCACCGATCCCCTTCACCCGGCAGTCCTCCGGGTCATCCGCGAGATCGTCCGACGCGCCGACCGCCACGGCGTCGAGGTCGAGGTGTGCGGCGAGATGGGCGGCAACCCCCTCTACGTACCGCTCCTCATGGGACTCGGGATCAAGGCACTCTCCATGAGCCTGCCCAAAATCCCGCACGTCAAAAGGGTCATCCGCGCGGTCCCCGCCGCCGACGCCCGGCGGCTGGCCACGGCGCTTTTACGGATGGACGACAGCGCGCGCATCCGCGACCGATTGGAGCGCTTCTGCCAGGAACACCTCCCCGAGGCCTTCACCGCCCCGGCCGCCCCGGAGATCTCCCTGCACGCCCAGTGAGCGCCGTGCGCTTCGCGCACGGCGGAGGCCTGCCTGACGGCAGGCCGGTGAGGGGGAGAGAGAGAATCACGAGATGACCCCGTCCGTAGGGCGGGCTTCAGCCCGCCGAGCACCGGATTTCCTACTGGGACGGTGCCATCGTCGCCGCCGCCGAGGCCCTCGGCGCCCAGCGCCTCTACAGCGAAGACCTGAACCACGGCCGGCAGTACGGGTCGGTGGAGGTCATCAACCCCTTCGGGAGCCCGGACTAACCGGCCGAAGATGGGGTGCCGACCCGCATGTTTCGCCAGGGATCGTCGCGAGAGCGTGCGGAGCCGGAGATGCTGGCCGACCCGTGGTAGGAGCGGGCCATGCCCGCGATGGCCTCCACCGCCGCTCCGGTGGTCGCCCCATCGGGGGCATGGCCCCCTCCTACCCGTGTTGCGGGAGTCGGCCGGTTTGCCGCCTTCGGGCCGGCCCTTCGGTAGGAGCCGGCTCCCGCCGGCGATCCGCGCCGGAGGCGATGCAGGCCCTTCGGGCCTGCATCGCGAGCAGGAGCTCGCTCCTACCGGTATGTCGAGGGTTCGAAGGAGGAGACGGCCAGCAGATTCGGGGACCTATGCGCTCGCAGCAGATTCACGGTGCAAAGCCGCCACGCGATACACCAGGTAGTGGATTTCCACCCCCTGGGCGCCGAACTCCAGCTCGTATTTCGACGACACCGGCGTCGGCTTCGCCGCCACCCGGCCGCCGGTGAACCCGGGGTGGGCATCGAACAGGAGCTCCATCTCCTCGGCGTAGGCGGCGGCGTCGGTGGCGAGATAGACGGCGTGGCCCGGCGCCATCTTGCAGTGCAGCTCTTCGACGAAGGGCTGACGCACGTAGCGACGGCGGGCGTGGCGCCGCTTCGGCCACGGGTCGGGAAAGTTCACATAGACGTCACCCACCTCACCCGGACGAAAGAGCTGGTGGATCGCCCAGAAGGAGTCGCCCACCAACAGCCGCGCGTTGGGGCTCTCGGCGAGCATGAGCTTGCGTGCCGCCCGCAGCCCCGCCCCCCGATCCTGCTCTACCCCGAGAAAGGGGCGCTCCGGGGAGAGTGCCGCCAGATCGCGGAGGAAGAGGCCGTAGCCGCAGCCAAGCTCCACCGACACCGGCCCGGCGCACGCGGGGAAGAGCTCCCCCCACGCCAGGGGCCCCGGCTCCTGGAGCTCTACCTCCACGAGCCACGGCCCGACCTTCGCCACATCGACCCGGCGACGCGTCACCCCCCCTCCTCCACGTAGGCCACCGGGTCGGGCAACCCCGCCTCCAAAAACCCCCGGCGACGCAGGAGGCAGCTATCGCAGTGGCCGCAGGCACGGCCGTCGGGAGTCGGGTCGTAGCAGCTATGGGTAAGACCGTAGTCGACCCCCAGGGCCAGTCCCCGGCCGATGATTTCCCCCTTGGTGAGGTGAATCAGCGGCGCGTGGACGCGAAACGGCCGCCCCTCCACCCCCTCGCGGGTGGCAAGGTTGGCAAGGCGCTCGAAGCCGTCGATGAAATCCGGCCGGCAGTCCGGGTAGCCCGAGTAGTCCACCGCGTTCACCCCGATGAAGAGGTCACGGATCCCCTCGCTCTCGGCGATCCCGAGGGCGTGGGCGAGGAAGATCGTGTTGCGCGCCGGCACGTAGGTGACCGGAATATCCGCCGCGATCTCCTCTACCGAGTCCGCCTTCGGCACCGCCTGGTCGCCGGTCAAGGCCGAGCGCTCCGTCTCCCCCAGGGGCAGGGTCACCACCCGGTGCTCCTTTGCCCCAAGCGCCGCAACCACCCGCCCCGCCGCCTCCACCTCGCAGCCGTGGCGCTGGCCATAGGCAAAGGTCAGGGCGAGACAGTCGAACCCCTCGCTCCTGGCGATCGCCAGGCAGGTAGCAGAATCGAGCCCCCCGGAGAGGAGGATCAGGGCGCGGGAATGGGACATGGCAGACAGAAAAAAAAGGGAGGGCACTATACGCCGCCACCCGGGGTGACGACCATTAGGCCTCGCGCAGAGAGGATCAGCGGAAATAGCATTGCAGGCCGAGATGGCACCGTCCGTAGGGCGGGCTTCAGCCCGCCGAGCACCGTAGTTTCTTGAGATGACGGTGTCGGTCGGCCTCTGCCGACCCTACGGTCAGATACCACATCTTGTTTCCGCTGATCCTCAAACTTGAGTTTGACACTTCCCGCGACATCAACGGGAGATTTCTGGGGGGAGGGAAC
>CAZRGD010000013.1:0-17396 GCA_964599505.1 uncultured Nitrospirota bacterium
AGCTTCGCTTCGCGATCCGTGAGGGTGGTCGTACCGTCGGCGCCGGCGTCGTTTCCGAGATCATCGAGTAGTTGGGCTCAGGCCTCCACGCAAGGTAAGGAAGGGTTTCGTTCATGGAGATGGTCTCCTCGATAATCAGTATCAAGCTGCGGTCCTTTGACCACCGGCACCTAGACCGGTCGGTGGGGGAGATCGTGGACACGGCGCAGCGCACCGGGGCGACCGTGGCGGGGCCGATTCCCCTTCCTACGGAGATCCGCAAGTTTACCGTGCTGCGCTCGCCTCACGTCAACAAGAAGTCCCGCGACCAGTTCGAGATTCGGACTCACAAGCGGCTGATCCGAATCCTCGAGCCCACCGCACAGACGATCGACGCTTTGATGAAGCTCGACCTGTCCGCCGGGGTGGATGTGGAGATCAAGCTATAAGGGTCCGAAAAAAATAACTCCATGTTTTCACATCCCGTCTTCACGCCAGCTTCGGCTGCTCCTCAATCACGAAATCCTCACCGTAGCCTGACTACGTCTGGGCTTTCGCTCAATCGTTGCAACCAAAATCTGACGCAAATCCGGGCGCGAAACCACGAAGTTATTTTTTCGCGGGCCCTAAGGGGCGAAGGGTCATGAACGTAATCCTTGGCAGAAAACTGGGCATGACCCAGATCTTCACCGACAACGGTGCGGTGGTGCCGGTGACGGTGATCAGCGCCGGTCCGTGTACCGTGGTGCAAAAACGCACTGGTGAGCGCGATGGCTACGACGCGGTGCAGCTCGGTTACGAGGAGGGGGCTGAGAAGCACATGAGTGCAGCCGAGCTGGGCCACTGCAAGGCTGCCGGTGTCGCACCGGCGCGCGTTCTGCAGGAGGTGCGTCTCGACGCCCCGAGCGAGATGGAGGTCGGGGACCAGGTGACCGTCTCTCTCTTCACCGCCGGCGACAAGGTGAAGGTGACGGGACGTGCCAAGGGTCGCGGATTTCAGGGCGTGATCAAGCGGCACAATTTTAGCGGCGGACCCAAAACGCACGGCTCCCATTTTCACCGCGCTCCCGGCTCCATCGGGGCGTCGGCGTACCCGGCACGCGTCCAGAAGGGGCAGAAGCTCCCTGGACAGATGGGCAACCACAAGGTGACCACCTCGAATCTGGAAATCGTCGAGGTGGATGCGGAAGAGAATCTCTTGCTGATCAGAGGGGCGGTCCCCGGTGGTCGCAACGGTCTGGTCCGCATTACCCGGGCATAGGGCATAGGTATAGAACGATGGCCAACGCTGATGTAATTGATCGTCACGGTGCAACGGTTCGCGAGCTGGAGCTCGCGGACGGGCTGTTTGCCGTGGAGTGGAGTGACGGCTGTGTCTACGACACGGTGCGTGCCCAACTCGCCGGCCGCCGCGCCGGGACCGCCTCGACCAAGGAGCGGGACGAGGTGCGTGGCAGCGGACGTAAGCTGTGGAAGCAGAAGAAGACCGGCCGGGCGCGGGTCGGCTCCATTCGTTCGCCCCTGTGGCGTGGCGGTGGCGTGGTCTTTGGGCCGAAGCCCCGTGACTACAGCTTCCACGTGCCGAAAAAGGTGCGTGGCCGGGCGCTGGCCTCGGTGCTGACCGACAAGGTCGCCAACGGTGCTTTGAAGGTGGTGGATGACTTGACCCTCGCCGAGCCGCGGACCCGCGAGGCGGTGGCGCTGCTTTCCGATCTCGGGGTTACCGGCAAGACGCTGATGGTCACCGCTGAGGATAACGGCGTTCTGGAGCTCGCCACCCGCAACTTGCGGGATGTGATGCTGATCCACGTCTCCCAGATCAATACCCACGCTGTGCTGTGGGCGGATACGGTCGTGGCGACGGAGGCGGCGGTGGTCGCCCTTCAGGAGGCGCGCCTCTCATGAAACTGAATTTCGCCGACATTCTCCTTCGCCCGCTGGTGACGGAGAAATCAATGGGACTGAGTGAGGCGCACAATCAGGTCGCCTTCGAGGTTCACCCCGCTGCCAACAAGATCCAGGTGCGGCAGGCGATCGAGACGCTCTTCGAGGTCAAGGTTACCGGCGTACGGGTGCTCAACATGACGGGCAAAGAGAAGCGATTTGGTGCTCGCCTGGGCCGTCGGAAGAACTGGAAGAAGGCCATCATCCATCTCGCGGAGGGGGAGAGCCTCGACGTCTTTGAGGGGATGGCGGAGGCTGGCGAGTAATCGCGCCCGAGGAGCAAACCCATGGCCATTCGTAAATACAAGCCGACCTCACCGGGTCGTCGCCACCAGTCGGCCGCCGACTTCTCCGAGGTCACTCGTACCTCGCCGGAGAAGTCGCTGCTGGAGCCGCTGAAGAAGAGTGGCGGGCGCAATAACAACGGTCGAATTACCTCGCGTCGTCGGGGCGGCGGTCACAAGCGGCGCTACCGCGTGATCGATTTCAAGCGTAACAAGGACGGGATTCCCGCCCGCGTCGCCTCCATCGAATACGACCCGAACCGTTCGGCGCGCATTGCTCTGCTGGTCTACGCCGACGGTGAGAAGCGCTACATCCTCGCCCCCAAAGGGTTGCAGGTTGACGATGCACTGATGTCCGGGTCGAAGGCGGAGATCGTGCCCGGTAACCACATGGCGCTGGCCGACATTCCTCTCGGTACGCTGATTCACAACATCGAGCTTCGTCCCGGTAAGGGTGGACAGCTTGCTCGGTCGGCAGGGACCGGTGCGCAGTTGCTCGCCAAGGAGGGGAATTACGCCCATGTGCGTCTCCCCTCTTCCGAGATGCGCCTCATCCACGTGAGCTGTAGCGCGACCATCGGTGAGGTCGGTTTCTCCGACCACGGTAACATCGATCTCGGCAAGGCGGGGCGTGCCCGCTACCTGGGACGGCGTCCGAAGGTGCGTGGCGTGGTGATGAACCCGGTGGACCATCCGCACGGCGGTGGTGAGGGTCGAAGCTCGGGTGGTCGTCACCCGGTGACCCCCTGGGGCGTCCCGACCCGTGGCTATCGTACCCGGCGCAATCGCCGGACCGATCCGTTCCGGGTGACCCGGCGGCGCAAGTAAACCAGGAATTCGGTAGAGACAGGATTCGAGAGGAAGAGCGATGCCCCGATCGGTAAAAAAAGGCCCCTTCGTAGAGGACAAGCTTCTGCGTCGCGTGGAGCGCATGAACGAGAGCGGTTCCAAGCAAATGGTCAAGACGTGGTCGCGCGCCTCGATGATTGTGCCGGAGATGATCGGCCATACAATCGCTGTCTATAACGGGCAGAAGTTCATCCCGGTCTTCATTTCAGAGAACATGGTGGGCCACAAGCTCGGTGAGTTCTCTCCCACGCGTACCTTTCGTGGCCACCGGGGAAGCAGCAAGGTTTCCCGCGTCCGTTAAAGAGGTGACATATGGAAGTGCGCGCAATCTCACGTTATAATCGGATCTCGCCGCAGAAGTTGCGGTTGGTCGCGGATCTCGTCCGTGGTCGGCGGGTCGATGAGGCCCTCGCGGTTCTCGGGCAGATGCCCCAAAAGGGGGCGCGGATCGTCGAGACGTCGATCCGTTCGGCGGTGGCCAATGCGGAGGACCGTGAGCTCGACGATGTAGATCGGCTGAAGGTCGCCACTATCTTCGTCGACGGCGGGCCGGTTCTTCGCCGCATGCAGCCGCGGGCCATGGGGCGCGCGGGGAGTATTCGCAAGCCGACGGCACACCTCACCGTGGTCCTCGACCGGTAGAAAAAGGCAGGCGTCGCACCGCGACACCGCTCGCCAAGGAGAGCTCAGTGGGACAGAAAGTACATCCAGTTGGTTTTCGTCTAAAGGTCATTCGGGACTGGCAGTCTCGTTGGTACGCTCCGAAGGCGGAGTACGCCAACCTGCTCCACGAGGACCTCAAGATTCGGAAACATATCAAGGAGAAGTTCTATCACACGGGGATTTCCCGGGTGGAGATCGAGCGCGCCGCAAAGCGCATCCGGGTACACGTCTACACCTCACGGCCGGGGATCATCATCGGCAAGAAGGGTGCCGACATCGAGGCGCTGAAAAAGGAGCTGGCGAAGCTTACCGGCAAGGAAATCTACATCAACATCCGCGAGATCAAACGGCCGGAGCTTGACGCGCAGCTCGTCGCGGAGAACGTTGCGCAGCAGCTTGAGCGGCGTGTCGCCTTTCGTCGGGCGCTGAAGAAGACCGTGAGTAACACCATGCGGTTTGGTGCCAAGGGGGTGAAGATCAACATCGCCGGTCGCCTCGGCGGCTCGGAGATGGGGCGTCGCGAGTGGTATCGGGAGGGCAGGGTACCGCTGCAGACGATTCGTGCGGATATCGACTATGGCTATGCTCGGGCGAACACGACGTACGGCGTGATCGGCGTCAAGGTATGGCTCTTCAAGGGCGAGGTTCTCACCACTGAGGAGCAGGAGACGCCGGCACGGGCGTAGCTCCGAGGATCAATCATGCTGTCACCGAAAAAAGTTCAGCACCGCAAGGTGCAGAAGCGGGTCAACCTGCGAAGCTGCACCCAATCGGGTGGTAAGGTGAGCTTCGGGAGCTACGGTCTCCAGGCGTTGGAGAACGGCTGGATCACCTCCCGTCAGATCGAAGCTGCCCGTGTTGCCATCACCCGCCATATCAGGCGCGGCGGCAAGATGTGGATTCGGATCTTTCCCGACAAACCGATCACCCAGAAGCCGGCGGAGACGCGCATGGGCAAGGGCAAGGGCACGCCCGAGTACTGGGTGGCGGTGGTCCATCCTGGGCGGGTGCTGTACGAGCTCCAGGGGATCGACGAGGCAACCGCACGTGAGGCGTTCCGTCTCGCTGCGCACAAGTTGCCGATCCGTACTCGCTTCATCGCCAAGGACATGGAGGTGTTGCCATGACCGCCGCGGAATTGCGTGGCCTCTCCATCGAGGATCTGGAGAAGCGTATTGAAGAGGCGAAGCGCGAGCTTCTGGACCTCCGTTTTCAGGTGGTCAGTGGACGCCTGGGTAATCCCATGGCGATTCGCCATCTGCGCGGCGATGTCGCGCGGATGAAGACGGTACACAACGAGATGCGGGGCAGTTCGGTCCCGGCGAAGGGGTAGCTTCATGGGGACCAAGACTCACAAGCGAACACTCATCGGTCAGGTGGTGAGCGACAAGATGGACAAGACCATCGTGGTCAGCGTGCAGCGCTCCACGGTCCATCCGCTCTATCGGAAGACCATTCGCCTCTCCAAGCGGTACAAGGCTCATGACGAGCAGAATGATTGCCGGGTGGGTGATCGGGTGGAGATCATCGAGTGTCGGCCGCTGAGCAAGGATAAGAAGTTTCGTGTCGCGCAGGTTCTTGACCGCGCGGTCTAGAGGATAGAGGGAACCTTCAGATGATTCAGCCACAGACCATGCTCACCGTCGCCGACAACTCCGGCGCCAAGAGGGTGATGTGTATTCGCGTCCTCAAGGGGTCCAACGGCCGCTATGCGGGTGTTGGGGACATCATCAAGGTGGCCATCAAGAATGCCACCCCGGGCGGTAACGCCAAGAAGGGGACGGTGGCGGATGCGGTGGTGGTCCGCACGAAGCACGCGGTGCAGCGGGACGACGGTTCGGTGATTCGTTTCGATGACAACGCCGCAGTGCTGATTAACAAGCAGAAGGAGCCCTTGGGTACTCGTATCTTTGGGCCGGTGGCTCGGGAGCTGCGCTGGAAGCGATTCATGCGCATTGTCTCCTTGGCCCCCGAAGTCCTCTAAGCGGTCAGGAGAGAATTGTGCTGGCACGAGTAAAAAAAGGTGATCAGGTTCGCGTGATCGCCGGCAAGGACAAGGGCGCCGACGGCCGCGTTTTGCGGGTCGATCCGACCCGCGGCCGGGTGGTCGTGGAGCGGGTGAATCTGGTGAAGCGGCACTTGCGGGCGAGCCAGGATCGGCCGGAGGGTGGCATCATCGAGCGTGAGGCAGCCCTCCATCTTTCGAACGTGGTTCCCATCTGTGGCTCGTGTGGCCATGCGGGTCGCATCCGGCGCGGCGCGATCGGGGACAAGCGGGCTCGTCTCTGCCTCAAGTGCGGCGAGCCTCTGGATAAGGTGTAAGGCGATGGCGCGTCTTCAAGAACGGTATACCCAAGAGGTCCTCCCGCTGCTGCGAGAGGAGTTCAGCTACAAGAACCCGATGCAGGTTCCCAAGCTGAAGAAGATCGTCGTCAACGTCGGCATGGGGGAGGCGTCGAAAACGCCGGAGCTCCTCGAGGAGGCGGTCGCTGAGCTGGAGATGATTACCGGTCAGAAGCCGGTCGTTACCCGAGCACGCAAGTCGATCGCGAATTTTCACCTCCGCGCCGGCATGCCCATCGGCTGCAGCGTAACCCTCCGGGGCGATCGTATGTACGAGTTTTTCGACCGCTTGGTGAATGCCTCGTTGCCGCGTATCCGTGACTTCCACGGGGTGTCGGCGAAGGCATTCGATGGTCGCGGTAACTATACACTCGGATTGAAGGAGCAGATCATGTTCCCGGAGATCCACTACGACAAAGTCAAAAATGTCCACGGCATGGACATCTGCATCGTCTCGTCGGCGAAGACCGACGAGGAGGCGCGGGCGCTGTTGCGTCACATGGGCATGCCGTTTCGGAAGCGTTAACGGAAAAGGAGCGCGACGTGGCACGCAAGGCACTACGGATCCGGGCAGCGAGGCCGGCAAAATACAAGGTGAGGGAGCACAATCGGTGCCCGCGTTGTGGTCGTCCGCGTGGCTATCTACGCTATTTCCGGCTGTGCCGTATCTGTTTCCGCAATCTTGCTCTCAACGGTGAGCTTCAGGGCGTCACCAAGTCGAGTTGGTAGGGCGTTTGTCGCCTTTGAGGTAACTGATTCCATGTCCATGACCGATCCCATCGCAGATCTTCTGACTCGCATCCGTAACGGGGTGCAGGCCCAACTTCCCGTTGTGGGGGTTCCATACTCCCAACTGAAGGAGGGTATCGTCGGTATCCTCGCCAGGGAGGGATACGTGACCTCCTTCGAGGTGCGGGGTGAAGGCATCAAGAAGATGATCGAGGTTCAGATCAAGCCGCCGGAGGAGGGGAGTGGGGAGAGCGTGATCCACGGCCTCAAGCGGGTGAGTCGGCCGGGTCGTCGGGTCTATGCCGGCGCCACGGATTTGCCCAACGTCTTGAATGGTCTGGGGGTGGCCATCGTCTCCACACCCAAGGGCCTGATGACCGACCACCAGGCGCGTCGCGCCCATCTGGGTGGCGAGGTCCTTTGTAGCGTCTGGTAAGGCGCACCCACCGCATTTTTTGAAGGTAGAGAATCGATGTCGAGGATTGGTCGTCAACCGGTTACGCTCCCCGCGGGGGTGACCGCCACTATTTCTTCCGGGACGGTGGCGGCCAAAGGCCCCAAGGGTGAGGCATCGCTCAAATTGCCCACCGGCGTGGAGGTTGCCCAGGAGGGGGAGACTCTTCTGGTCCGTCCCACGGGTACCGGCAAGCACGCCGGTGCGGTCCACGGCCTGAGTCGATCGCTGGTGGCGAACCTGATTCAGGGGGTTCACGAGGGGTTCCGGCGTGAGCTCCAGCTTGTCGGCGTTGGCTACCGCGCCGCAGTCAAAGGTCGGGATGTCGATCTCTCCCTGGGCTTCTCCCATCCGGTGCTCTTCCCGCTCCCCGAGGGGGTGAACGCCGAGGTGGAGGGTAACCAGAAGCTCATTCTCACCAGCACCAACAAGCAGCTCCTCGGCCAGGTGGCCGCGGATATTCGCGCCTTGCGCCCTCCGGAGCCCTACAAGGGCAAGGGGGTCCGTTACGCCGACGAGCATGTTCGGCGTAAGGCCGGCAAGAGCGCCAAGAAGTAACCGAGGAAAACGACATGAGCCGGGTAACAGGACGAGCGCGCCGTGCGGTGCGCGTACGCAAGAAGGTCAGCGGTACCGCCGAGCGGCCGCGGTTGGCGGTGTTTCGCAGCAATCGCCACATCTACGCTCAGGTGATCGACGACATCGCCGGTCGGACCATGGCGGCTGCCTCCACCCTCGACTCCGAGGCGGGGGGCGGCGATGCGTCTTCCAAACGAGACGCGGCCACTGCCGTGGGTGCGTTGCTGGCTCGCCGGGCCCTCGACAAGGGGATCACCCAGGTGGTCTTCGATCGCGCCGGCTATCGGTATCAGGGTCGGGTCGCCTCGCTGGCGGCGGCGGCACGCGAGGCCGGTCTGCAGTTCTGAGTGACGACGAGACGATTTACTTGAGCCGGGGTTCCGGCAACGCAAGGAGTGATGGTGGCTAGACCAACGAATCAGACGAAAGAGGGAGATCTCACCGAGACGGTGATCTCGATCAACCGTTGCTCCAAGGTGGTCAAGGGTGGTCGCCGGTTCAGCTTTGCCGCCCTGGTGGTGGTGGGCGACGGTCACGGTCGGGTCGGGGTCGGCAAGGGGAAGGCGCGGGAGGTTCCCGAGTCGATTCGCAAGGCGATGGAGGAGGCAAAGCGCAACCTCTTCACCGTCCCGATGGAGGCAACCACCCTGCCGCACGCGATCCTCGGTCGCCACGGCGCCGGTCGCGTCTTTCTGCGGCCCGCCGGTCCCGGTACCGGGGTGATCGCTGGTGGGCCGGTGCGCGCCATCCTCGAGGCTGCGGGGGTGCACGACGTCCTCACCAAGTCGATCGGCTCCAACAATCCATACAACGTGGCCCGGGCGACGGTGCAGGGGCTGCGGTCACTGCGCTCCGCCGAGCGCATTGCCGAGCTCCGTGGCCGGAGCGTGGAAGCGGTCCGCGGCCACGCCGACGTGAACGCGTAGGAGACGACCATGGCCAAGCTCATCATTACTCAAATGCGTTCCGCCATCGGCCGGCCGCCGAAGCAGCGTGAGACTCTGAAGGGTCTCGGTCTGCGTCGTATCCGGCACTCCGTGGAGCGCCTCGATACCCCCGAGATCCGCGGCATGTGCCGTAAGATCTCCCACCTGGTGAAGGTGGAAGAGGCGTAGCCTCGCGCCATCCGGCTGAATTGGAGTAGACAATGAAATTGCACGACGTATCCGCCCCCGCCGGGGCGCGCCACCGCCGTAAGCGGCTCGGGCGCGGCGAGGCATCCGGGGTAGGCAAGACCAGCGGCAAGGGCCACAAGGGGCAGAAGGCCCGCTCCGGCGGCGGCAAAGGTAGCCACTTCGAGGGTGGTCAGATGCCCCTCTACCGGCGTCTGCCGAAGCGTGGTTTCACGAACCCGTTCCGGGTCGAATATCAGGTGGTCAACCTGCGCGACCTCGCCCGCTTTCCCGAGGTGAACGAGCTCGACCCCGAGACGATGACCCGCCTGGGGCTGATCAAGGGAACCAAGCAGCGGGTGAAGGTCCTCGCCGAGGGTGAGATCGACCGTGCGGTGACCGTGCGTGCGCACGGCTTCTCCGGACGCGCCGCGGAAAAGATCCGCGCCGCGGGTGGCCAGGCTGAGGTGATCTAGGGTGTTCGAGCAGCTCGCCAATCTCTTCCGCATCCCGGAGCTGCGGAAGCGGATCCTCTTCACCTGCTTCATGCTGGCGGTCTATCGCCTTGGCGGCCATGTCCCGACGCCGGGGATCGACGCCCACGCCTTGGCTGGCTTCTTCGATGCGCAGAAAGGGTCCATCCTCGGCTTTTTCGACATGTTCTCCGGCGGCGCCCTGAGACGGATGACCGTCTTTGCCCTGGGGATCATGCCGTACATCTCCGCCTCCATCATCCTGCAGCTCATGCAGGCAGTGGTGCCGCAGCTCGAGGCGTTGAAGAAGCAGGGCGCGGCGGGTCAACACAAGATCACCCAGTACACCCGCTACGGCACGGTCCTGCTCTCCACCGTCCAGGGGATGGGGATCGCCTTTGGTCTGGAGTCGATGACCAGCCCGACGGGTGCTCTGGTCATCCCCCACCCGGGATGGCCCTTCCGCCTACTGGTCTGCCTCACTCTGGTGGCCGGCACGTCGTTCATCATGTGGCTCGGCGAGCAGATCACCGAGCACGGGGTGGGCAACGGCATCTCGCTGATCATCTTCGCCGGCATCGTCTGTCGCCTGATCCCTGCCTCCCTGAACATGGGGCGGCTCCTCCAGTCGGGTTCCATGACCCCGTTCACCGCGGTGGCGATCGGGGTGCTGATGGTGGTGGTCATGGCTTTGGTGATTTACCTGGAGACCTCTTACCGGCGGATCCCCGTGCAGTACGCCAAACGGAGCGTCGGGCCGCGGACGTACGGCGGCCAGTCGACTCACATCCCGTTGAAGATCAACACCTCCGGGGTGATCCCGCCGATCTTCGCCAGCTCCATCATCCTCTTTCCCACCACCATCGCGCAGTGGGTCAAGACCGAGAACTATCCCTGGGTGCAGACTCTGCTCGACTCGATGCAGCCGGGGCGGATGGCGTATGACATCATCTACGTCGCCCTGATCGTCTTCTTCGCCTTCTTCTACACCGCGGTGGTCTTCAACCCGGCCGATCTGGCGGACAACATGAAGAAGTACGGTGGCTTCGTCCCGGGGATCCGCCCCGGCGCGCGCACCGCCGAGTACGTCGACTTCGTCCTCACCCGCATCACCTTTGCCGGCGCCATTTACCTCTCCGCGGTCTGTGTGTTGCCGACGATCCTGATCAACTACTTGAATGTCCCATTCTACTTCGGCGGTACCGCGTTGCTGATCATCGTGGGGGTGGGGCTCGACACGGTGCAGCAGGTGGAATCCCACATGTTGCAGCATAACTACGACGGCTTCCTGAAGACGGGAGCAATTCGGAGGAAACGGAAATGAGATTGGTCTTTATGGGCCCCCCCGGGGCCGGCAAGGGAACCCAGGCACGGCGCATCTGCGAGGAGCAGTCGATCCCGCAGGTCTCCACCGGTGACATCCTCCGCGCGGCGGTGAAGAACAAGACCGCCATGGGGCTGGAGGCGAAGCGCGCCATGGAGGCCGGGGAGCTGGTCTCGGACGCGGTCGTGATCGGCATCATTCGCGACCGCATCCAGGAGCCGGACGCCCAGGCGGGCTACCTCCTCGACGGCTTTCCGCGCACCGTCGCCCAGGCGGAGGCGCTCGACGCCTTGCTGGAAGAGCTCGGCAGCGGCCTCGATCGGGTCGTCGACCTGGCGGTCCCGGATGAGGATCTCATCGCTCGCCTTACCGGTCGGCGCACCTGCCCGGCATGCGGCTGGGGGTGTCACGTCCTCTTTGCCCCGCCCAAGGTGGAGGGTAAGTGCGACCAGTGCGGCGGTGATCTGGTGCAGCGCGCCGACGACTCGGAGGCGACCGCGAAGAACCGCCTCTCCACCTACCACGAGCAGACCGCGCCGCTTCTCGATTACTACAAGAGCCGCCCCATCTTCCGTGCCGTCGAAGGCGTTGGCACCATGGATGAGGTTTACCAACGGCTCCAGGGGGCCCTGGCATAAGCACCTTGGGAGGCGTATCCTGCGCCGCTCCGCTGGGGTCTATCCCGGGGGAGGAGATGGTGCCGTGATTACCCTCAAGACCCGGGCACAGATCGAGATTATGTACCGCGCTGGCCAACTCGTCGCCGAGACCCTCGCTCACCTGAAAGATCAGGTAGGGGTCGGTTTACAGACCATTGAGCTCGACCGCATGGCCGAGGAGCGGATCCGCGCCGCCGGCGCGATCCCCGCCTTCAAGGGGTACATGGGATTTCCCTTCACCCTCTGCATCTCCATTAACGAGCAGGTGGTCCACGGTTTCCCGTCGGAACGCACGCTGGCCGAGGGGGATCTCCTCTCTCTCGACTGTGGTGCGATCGTCGATGGCTACTACTCCGACGCGGCGATCACCGTGCGTGTCGGTGAGGTGTCGGAGGCGGCGGAGACCCTGCTCACCACCACCGAGCGGTGCCTCGATGAGGCGATCGATCAGGTGCGGGTGGGCAACCGGCTCCAGGACATCGGCCACACCGTGCAGACCATCGCCGAGGCCCAGGGGTACGGGGTAGTGAAGGACTTCGTCGGCCACGGCATCGGTCGCAAGCTCCACGAAGAGCCGCAGGTCCCCAACTGGGGTAAACCGAATCGCGGTCCGCGCCTCAAGGTAGGAATGGTCTTGGCTGTCGAGCCGATGATCAATGCCGGCACCGAAAAGGTCCGGGTCCTCGACGACAACTGGACCGCGGTGACCTGCGACGACTCTCTCTCCGCGCACTTCGAACACTCGATTGCGATCACCGACCAAGGCCCGAAGGTGCTCACCGCCCTCGCTGCGTAACCATGGCCAAGGAAAAGTCGATCCAGGTTGAGGGGAAGGTCATTGAGCCCTTGCCCAACGCAATGTTTGCGGTGGAGTTGGAGAATGGCCACAAGATCCTCGCCCACATCTCGGGCAAGATGAGAATGCACTACATCAAAATTCTCCCCGGTGACCGGGTGCGGGTGGAGCTCTCCCCGTACGACCTGAGCCGTGGGCGGATCACCTACCGCTACCGGTAGGTGTGAAGGAGCGAAAAATGAAGGTTCGATCATCGGTAAAGCCGATCTGTGAGAAGTGCAAAGTGATTAAACGCAAAGGCGTGGTTCGGGTGATTTGCGAGAACCCGCGTCACAAACAGCGCCAGGGTTAGGGAGAACAACGTGGCTCGTATTGCAGGCGTAGAGGTGCCCGACAATAAGCGCGCTGAGTTCGCGCTTACGTATATCTTCGGAATCGGCCGGACCACCGCGCAGCGGATCCTTGCCGAGACCGGGGTCGATCCCAATGTCCAGATCAAGGACATGGTGGAGGGAGATCTGGCGAAGATTCGCCAGCACATCGACACCAACCTCACCGTGGAGGGAGAGCTGCGGAAGAACGTGCAGCTCGACATCAAGCGGCTCATGGATCTGGGCAACTATCGGGGTCTGCGCCATCGGCGCAGCCTGCCGGTCCACGGCCAACGGACAAAAACCAACGCGCGTACTCGCAAGGGGCCGCGCCGTGCGGTTCGCAAGAGCAAGTAACCGCGCCATCCATCGCGCAGGCGGAGAGTAGATTATGGCTGGACCCAGCAAAAGCCGGAAGAAGAAAGAGAAGAAGAATATCCCCATGGGTGTTGTTCACGTCCGGGCTACCTTCAACAACACAATCATCACCATTACCGATCTGTCCGGTGACGTGATCGCCTGGGCCTCTTCGGGGGGGCAGGGATTCCGTGGCTCGCGCAAGTCGACTCCGTATGCCGCCCAGGTGGCGGCGCGCGAGGCGGTGCGCAAGGCGCGTGAGCACGGCATGCAGTCGGTGGAGGTGCTGGTGAAGGGGCCGGGGGTTGGACGTGAGGCGGCGATTCGCGCCCTCGGCGCCACCGGCCTCAAGGTCACCCTGATCCGCGACGTCACCCCCATTCCGCATAACGGCTGCCGCCCCTCGAAACGGCGCCGCATCTAGTACGACCACCCTCGATTCGATTCGCACGACCCGGAGGCACCGTTGGCTCGATATACCGATTCCGTTTGCAGACTATGTCGGCGTGAGGGGGAGAAGCTTTTCCTCAAGGGAGAGCGCTGTTTCAAGGACAAGTGCGCCATGGAGCGGCGTGCCTATGCCCCCGGCCAGCACGGTCAGCGTCGGCGGATGAAGCAGAGTGAGTACTCTCTGCAGCTCCGTGAGAAGCAGAAGGTGCGGCGTATCTACGGGATCCTCGAGAATCAGTTCCGCGGCTATTTTCGGCGTGCGGAGCGGATGCGTGGGGTGACCGGTGAGAACCTCCTCTCTCTCCTGGAGCGGCGGTTGGATAACATCGTCTATCGCCTCTCCTTTGCCGGCTCCCGCGCTGAGGCGCGCCAGCTCGTGCGCCATGGTCATGTGCGGGTCAACGGCCGCAAGGTGAATATTCCCTCGCTCCTGGTTTCTCAGGGCGATGAGATCACCCTGCGCGAGAAGAGCAAAAAGCACCCGCGGGTCGTGGACAACTTTGCCGCGGTGGATCGGCGCGGTGTTCCCGAATGGCTGGAGCTGGCCAAGAAGGAGATGTCCGGAACAGTACGCATCCTGCCGCAACGGGAGCACCTGACCCTCGATGTCCAAGAGCAGCTCATCGTCGAGCTCTACTCTCGTTAGGCCACACCTTTGAATCACCGCGGCGGCGCATCGTCTGCGGCGGCTGGGGGAAGTATGAAGCACATATTGCGAGGTTTTCACATTCCGCGGCGGCTTGAGACCGTTGGCGAGGTCACCGATACCCATGGCGTCTTTGTCGCGCAGCCGTTCGAGCGCGGCTTCGGGACGACCATCGGGAACTCGATGCGCCGGATTTTGCTGAGCTCCATTTCGGGTGCGGCGGTCACCGGGGTACGCATAGAAGGCGTTCTCCATGAGTTCACCTACGTGCCCGGCGTCTTGGAGGATGTCACCGAGCTGATCCTCAATTTCAAGGGGATTCGTTTTCGCTTCGCCACCGGTTTCGACGAGCGGCTCATCTACCTGAAGGCGACCAAGGCCGGGGTGGTCACCGCCGCCAACCTCGATATTTCCGGCACCGGTCTTGAGATCGTCAACCCGGATCACCACATCGCGACCCTGGAGAAGGGGGCAGTCCTCGACGTGGAGCTGAAGGTGAGCCTCGGGCGCGGCTACGTCACCGCGGCGGAAAATCAGGATCCCGATGATCCCGTCGACATGGTGCCGATCGACTGCTCCTTCTCGCCGGTTCTGCGGGTCAACGCCGAAATGGACAACGCTCGCGTCGGCCAGGATACCGACTACGACAAGCTGACCCTCGACGTGCTCACCGATGGCAGCGTCAACCCGCAGGATGCGGTGGTCTACGCCGCCCACATCCTGCGTGAGCACATGACCGTCTTTACCACCCTCGGTGAGGAAGAGGCGGTGGTGAGCGCCGGGGGTGAAGGCGAGGAGGAGAGCATTCGCGGCAAGCTACTCCGCTCGGTGGAAGAGCTGGAGCTCTCGGTGCGCGCCTACAATTGCCTGAAAAAGGCGGACATCCGGACCATCTTCGACCTCTGCCAGAAGAGCGAGTCGGAGATGCTGAAGACCAAGAACTTCGGCCGCCGGTCGCTGAACGAGATCAAGGAGCTCCTGGAGTCGATGGGGCTCTCCCTCGGCATGGAGCTCGATCCGGAGCTGGTAAGCGAGCTGTCGGCACTGACCACAGTGGAAGAGCAGCCAGCGTAACGGGTGGTGGTTGAATATCGCCCGAGGGCGAGGAGTAGACGACGATGAGACACAACAAGGGATATCGGAAGCTTAGCTGTAACTCCTCCCAGAGGCGGGCGATGCTGCGCAACATGGTGACCTCGCTGATCGACCACGGACGGATTACCACCACGGTGATTCGGGCCAAGGAGCTGCGCTGTATCGCGGATCGCATGATGACCCTGGCCAAGCGCGGCGATCTCGCCAGCCGCCGGCGGGCGCTCTCCTACATCATGCGCAAAGATTCGGTTTACAAGCTCTTTGACGAGATGGCCGCCGGCTACCAGGAGCGTCAGGGTGGCTACACCCGCGTCCTCAAGGTCGGCCGCCGCCACGGCGATGCCGCCCCCATGGCGATCATCGAGTTCGTCGAGCCCTCGGTCGCGGCTGAGGCCACGACCGAGTAGGGGCCGCTGTGCGGTGCGGGGAAGGCAGGGGCGGGCGGATCATTGAGGTAGGCGGCGGAATGATGGGGAGGCGGTGCGCCTCGCTGCCGCTCGGCCGCACCCTACGGGGCGGCGGGGCGAAGGAGAAAATCCGGGAGGTAACTCGCCCATTCGCGCCCTCGCATCCCCCTCGCAGATTTAGGTGAGAAGGTCGTCCACCTCCACCGCCAGGGCCGTGGCGAGCCGTTTGAGCAGGTCCACCGAGGGTTGGCGCTTGTGGTTCTCGATCTGGGAGATGGCGGCGTCGGTGACCTCGCACCGCTGCGCTAGGTCGTGGAGGGTGAGGCCACGGTACTCACGCCAGACCCGTAGCGGACTCTCGCCGTCGAGGATCCGGTGGGTCACGTCGGCAGGAATCGACTCCTCCTCCCCCTCCGCCAGCGCCCGCACGACTTCGTCGAGGGTCTTCGCGTCGGCACCATCCTCCAGGGCTTCGACCATCTTCTGATAGTCGGCAAAGGGTAGGACTGCCCATTCCGGCCGGCCGTTCCGTTCGATGATTTGGGGTTTCATCGGTAGACACCTCCGCGGGGAGCGATTCTCACCACCTGCACCACGAGCCGCTCCGTGTCCAGGGTGTAGGGCGCCCGCCAGTCACCGACCCGCAGGCGAAATCCTGGATGGTCTGTGAGCTTTTTGACGTTCCCCACCTGGTGCGGGTCCTTGGCGAGCTGCTCCAGTTTCTTGCGGACCAACTGGGCGGTATTGCGCGGCATCTTCAGCAGCGCCTTGTGTGCCTGCTTGGCGTAGACCAGTTGGTACACCGTGAAAGGTTAACGCACAGTTAACGCCTGTCAAGCGGCAGGACGGGCGAAGGGGGCGCGGGAGATCGGCGGCGCACCGGTTCTCGGGAGATCGCGGTGGCTCGGGATCCGGTGTGCCTCGCTGCGCTCGGCAGCACCCTACGTCATGGCAGGAACATCTCCTGCAAGACCGCCGACACGCGCTTCGCGGTGGTTGGATGGATCTTTCCGAGACGCTTTACCAAGCGCCTCTTATCCACGGTGCGGAGCTGATCGAGAACGACCTCGCCCTTCTTGCCCTGGAAGGTCACCGGTACCCTTGTCGGGTAGCCGCGACCGCGAGTCGTCATCGGTGCCACGATTACCGTGGCGATGTGACGGTTCATCTCGTCCGGAGAGACGATGAGGCAGGGGCGAGTCTTTCGGATCTCGTGTCCCACAGTGGGGTCGAGGGAGACGAGGTGGACCTCAAAGCGGGCGGCTACCATTGCCACTCGTCGTCGTCCCACGCAGTCGATGGACCCAGCTCGCCATCCACGAGCCGGTCGTCGCCCGCTCGAGCCATGTCCACGAAGGCCCGGTCCCAATCCCATCGTGTCGGCCGCACAGGCCGGATAACCACACAGCCACTCTGCACCTCAAGCTCGACCGCGTCCTCCATGTCGCATTGTTGGAGAAGTGCCTTGGGGAGGCGGATTCCCCGAGAGTTGCCAATCTGGATGAGGCGCGTCTTGGTTGCCATTACGTGGCCTTCCTTGAACGTACGGATAATACCAAGACTTACAATGTAATTACCTACTCATCCGCCGTCAATGCCGGAGCAGTGGCCCATCATCGTCGGCTCAGCCGGGCGGGTAAAACCACGAAGGCCACGAAGGGAAGACTCAACGCAAAGACGCAAGGGCGCAAATGGAGGTGGTCTGCGAGCGCGTGCCGAGTAGGATTTCAACGCAGAGGCGCAGAGGGGGCTCCGTCCTGTCGATCAGGCGGCGCGAATCGCGTAGGAGCATTGGGCTCCATTCCCGAGACCGCTTTCACCATGAAGCGCATGAAGGACATGAAGAATCCGGGATCCCAACCCTTCATGATTTTCATGTCCT
>CAZRGD010000014.1:0-17241 GCA_964599505.1 uncultured Nitrospirota bacterium
GCTGGGCTGTGGCGCTTGGGGTGCGTCGGTCGTGCGGGGTCGTGTGGCGCGGGGGGGTGGGGGGTGGGGGTCGCTTTGCGCGCGGGAGGGGGGTTGGGGGGCCGGTCGGCCGCTGCGCGGCCGGAGGTCTGTTTCGTTGGTGCTTTCATCGTCATCTCATCAGCCCGCAGGGCTGTCCTTCCCCCATCCCTCACCCCCCATCCCTCACCCCTGGGCGGGCGCATCGCGCCCGCCCCCGTATCCCTCCGGGTGGCGCCGGTGCCACTGCCACGCGTGGTCGATGATGGTGGAAAGCTCCGGGTAGCGCGGCCGCCAGCCGAGGTCGGCGATGATCCGGCCGCTGTCGGCGACCAGGGTGTCCGGGTCGCCCGGCCGCCGCGGACCCTCCACCACCGGAATCTTCCGGCCGGTCACCGCGCATGCCGTGTCGATCACCTCGCGCACCGAAAAGCCGGCGCCGTTACCGAGGTTGTAGCGGCGGCTGTCGCCGCCCGCCGCGAGGTGGTCGAGGGCGAGGAGGTGGGCGGTGCACAGGTCATCGACGTGGATGTAGTCGCGCACGCAGGTGCCGTCGGCGGTGGCGTAGTCGGTGCCGAAGACGGTGATCGCCTCGCGCTGACCGAGGGCCGTCTTCAAGACCAGGGGGATGAGGTGGCTCTCCGGCCGGTGGTCCTCGCCGATTGCCCCGCCCGGCGCGGCGCCGGCGGCGTTGAAGTAGCGCAGGGCGCAGTAGCGCAGGCCATAGGCGGCGTCGAAGTGGGCGAGGATCTGCTCCACCATCTGTTTGGAGGCGCCGTACGGGTTGATCGGCGCCACCGGGTGCGACTCGTCGATGGGGGTCCGCTCCGGGTTGCCGAACAGGGCGGCGGTGGAGGAGAAGACGAAGCGGGTACACCCCGCCGCGCGCATCGCCGCCAAGAGGTGGAGGGTACCGGTGACGTTGTTGGCGTAATAGAGCGCCGGCTCGACCACCGACTCGCCCACCAGGGAGCGGGCGGAGAAGTGCATCACCGCTTCCGGCCGCGCCGCGGCCACCGCCGCGGCCACCGCCGGCGAGTCGAGGAGGTCCACCTCGATCAGGTCGACGGTCTCGGGGACGGAGGCTCGGTGGCCGGTCGCGAGGTTGTCGAGGACACTCACCTGGTGGCCGGCGGCGAGGAGCGCCCGCACCATGTGGGCACCGATATACCCCGCCCCCCCGGCCACCAGGACACGCATCCAGTTGCCCCGCTGGCGCTACGGCACGTAGATCACATCGCCACGGGCAAGGGCGAAGTCGTCGCCGTCGCCCTTGGCGAGGCGGTGGTAGTTCACCGTCTGCCAGGTGCCCGCGTGGCGTACCCGCACCTTGCGTTCACTGGCAAAGGGGGTGGGGCCGCCCGCCTGGGCCATGATCTCCAGAAAGGTGGTGGTGCCGGTGATCGGGTAGCGACCGGGGCGGGCGACCCTCCCCTCCACCGAGGCCTGCATGGAGACCGCGTTGACCACCGCGACGCTCGCCACCGCGTCGGGGATATAGGCGGCGAGCGCCTTCTCAATCACCCCCTTGAGCTCGGCGACGGTCTTGCCCGCCGCCTCCACGTCGCCCACCAGGGGGAAGGAGATCATCCCGTCGGGACGGACCACGACCTGCTTTTGCATCTCCGCCTCGCGCCAGACGCCGACCTCCACCACGTCCCCGTGGCCGAGCCGGTACGCCTCCCCGGCCGTCGCGTTGGTGGCCGCTGCCACCAAGAGCACCAGGATCAGCGCACAACACCGCCCCATATTCATCATATTCCTTACCATCCTGCCCCTCCTCCCCCGACAACGGGGAAAAATGCGAGTCGTTTCAACAAGATAGAGAGGCGACCCTAGGGGAGGGATACGGCGGGTGTCAAGAAACCCCGAGGGGTTCGAGTTGCACCGCGAGGGCCTGAATCCGAGCGTCGAGGTGGGCGTCAAGCTCCTCCTCCACCTCCAGGAGGAGGTGACGCAGCCGCTCGATCTGGGTAAAGACCGACCCCTCCTGAGTGGGCAGGGGCGGAGTGAGCCCCGACTGGTGGGCGATCCGGCCCAGCGAGGGAATCGCACGACGGATTTCCTCCTCCAGAATCGCCAGGCGGGCCACCTCCTCCTGCCCGACCTCGGGCGGCGCGGGGACGGTGGTGCCGTCGAGGCGCGTGCTGAGGAGGTGGTCGTGGTCCAGCTCCTCCTCCGCCAGGGCGACGAGAACCGCCTTCGCCTGGAGGTCCATGGAGCGCCGCGCGAGGTCGAGGTAGTTGCGCGCCGCCACCTGCTCGATGTGGTGCGCCGCGCTCGCGGCCTCGGCGCTGTCACCCATCGAGGCCACGTCGGCAAAGGGGTCGAGATCGGAATCGACCCCCACCAGGTAGGAGCGCACTACTCCCTCTTCGATCGGGGTCAGGCCGCGGGCCGCCACCAGGGCCTCCTCCACCGTCGCCAGGTGGCGGTGCTCCTCGCCGATCATCGCGTCGAAGAGCCTCTTCGAGTCCGGGTCGGTGGCCGCCTCCGAGGCGGCACGGTAGAAGCGGATCCCCCGCTCTTCGATGCCGGCGGCGATCGCCAGCGCTTCCCAGCCGCTAAAGGGCTCCACTCGAATGTCCGTGGCCATCGCTATTCCCTCCTTCAGTCGAAACGACTCCACTAACCTACCGCTCTCCGGCGGAATCAGCCACTCGCGGCGCCGAGACCGGTGTTCGGGAGGCGGTGGTCGATCGGATCGGCGGACATGGCGGCGGCACGGTGGCACGGCGAAACGGCGCTCGTTTGCCTCAGGTCAACGGCCCGTGAAAACACGGACCTATTTTCTCCACAAAGTTCACGCCGCCACCGATAGGGTGGGAGGCCACTGCCTTGCCGGTAGAGGCCCGCCCCCCGGCGCTGGACGGGCCGCCGACGTGGTAGGATGGCTCGCCTCGCTACCCTGGATCCCCCTTGCCCGACCGCCAGCAGCTCATCGACGCCCTCGCGACCCTCGAGCGGGTCGGCAGGGTCGCCGCCGCCGGTGCCGATGCGCGCACCACGGTGGACGAGATCGTGCGAGCGGTGGCGGAGCAGATGTCGACGCCGTTGTGCTCGCTTTATCTCACCGAGCCGGGCTCGCGTGAGCTGGTCCTTGCCGCCTCCACCGGCCTGCGCTTCAACCCCCACGCGCCGCCCCGCCTGGGGCCGGGGGAGGGGCTGGTAGGGCTGGTGGTGGAGGGGGGCAAGGCGGTCGCGCTGGAGGAGGCGGAGCGCCACCCGCGGTTCAAGTTCCTGCCGAAGACCGGCGAGGAGCGGTTCGTCTCCTTCCTCGGCGTACCGGTGGTCCAGGGGGGCGAGGTCGCCGGCTGTCTGGTGGTCCAGACCGAGGTGCCGCGCCGCTTCCACGACGAAGAGATCCAGCTCCTGCAGACCGTCGCCCACCAAGTCGGCGGCCTGGTGGAGGGGCTCAACAGCACCGCCCTCATTACCGCCGGCGACAACGATGACCGTCGCGAGCTACGCCTCGTCGGGGTGGCGGCATCGCCCGGGGTGACGGTTGGCCGGGCGGTGGTGGAGAGCGGCCTCTTGCCGCTGCACGCCTACCAGGCGAGCGGCCAGCCGGAGGTGGAGCTCACCCGCCTCGACGTGGCGGTGGCGGCGGCGCGTAACGATCTCGACCGGGTGATCGCCCGCCTGCGGGAAGAGGTGGGCGAGGAGGAGGCGGCGCTCCTGGAAATGCAGCGGCTGCTCCTGGCCGAGGGGAGCTTCCTGGCCACCATCGAGGAGCGGATCGTCGCCGGTGCCAACGCCTACCGGACCATCCGCGAGGTGGCGCTGGACCACTACCACACCTTCCTCCGCCTCCCCGACCCCTACATTCGCCAGTGCGGCGGCGATGTCCTGGAGGTGGCCCGGCGGCTCCTCGAGTCCCTCTGCAAGGGGCAGCCCGCCCCGGCAGCGGAGGCCACCACCGGCACCATCCGGGTGGCCGCCCAGATCAGCGTCACCGACGTCCTCGACGCCCCCGAGCAGGGGGTGCGCGGCCTGGTCCAGGGTGCGACCACCCCGGACTCGCACGCGGTGCTGCTCGCCCGCACCCTCGGCCTGCCGATGGTCACCGGCATCGAGGTGGGGGCGATCCGGCGCGGCGACCGGCTGATCGTCGACGGCACCACCGGCACCCTCTACCTCAACCCGTCGCCGGCGGTGGAGGCAGCGCACCGGCCCCCGCCGTCGACCACCTGGTCCCCGAACGTCCCGGGGACGGCGCTGCCGGTCCGCCTGCGCGCCAACGTCTCGGTCACCCGCGACCTGGAGACCGCCGCCGCCCGCGGTGCCATGGGGATCGGCCTCTACCGTACCGAGTACGCGCTGCTCACCCACCGCGACGCCCTCTACCGAGAGGAGGAGCAGCTCGCCCTCTACCGCGCCGCGGTGGAGCGGTTCCCCGACCACCCCGTCACCTTGCGTACCCTCGACCTCGGGGGCGACAAGCCATTCTTGCGCCTGTTGCCGATCCAGGAGGCCAACCCATTGCTGGGGCTACGGGCGGTACGCCTCACCCTGCACCGCAAGCAGGTCCTCGCCACCCAGCTCCGCGCCATGTTGCGCGCCGCCGCCTGCGGCCGGGTACGGATCCTCTTCCCGATGGTGACCACGGTCGAGGAGCTCGACGCGCTGCTGGCCGAGGTGGCGGCAGCGCGCCACGCCCTGGAGGAGGAGGGAGTCGACCACGGTCCGGTGGAGGTGGGGGTGATGGTCGAAGTGCCGGCGGTGGCGCGCGCCGGGCGGCCGCTGTTTACCCGGGTCGACTTCGTCGCCATCGGCTCCAACGACCTCACCCAGTATGCCCTCGCGGTCGACCGCCAGTCGTCCACCGTCGGCCACCTCTACCAGCCCCTCCACCCGGCGGTGCTCACCCTCATTCACGACACGGTGGAGGCGGCCCATGCCGCCGGCAAACAGGTGAGTCTGTGCGGCGAGCTCGCCGCCTGGCCCCTGGCCCTACCGGCGCTTCTTGCCCTCGGAATCGACGAGCTCTCCCTGGCACCACCCGCCATGCCGCGGGTCTGGGACGCCCTCGTCGGCCTCACCCGCGAGGGGTGCGCGCCGCTCCTTCCCGACCTCCTCACCGCCGACAGCCAGGACGCCGTCATTCAAACCCTGGAGGCGCACTTCCCCCATCTCGCCTCCCGCCCCACCGAAGAACCCCCCGCCGACGAGGCGTAGGAGGGGGCCATGCCCCCGATCGGGAGGGCGTCATTGCGGAGGTGCCTCCGGCTCGTCCAGCTCCGGCAAGGCCACTGCCCGCCATCGGGGGCATGGCCCCCTCCTACCCGCCTACGGCCCACAACGCAGGCCGGATCCGCGCCCGCCGGGATCAAGAAAGAGAGCGGGTGGCGTACAGATCGAGAAAATCCGTCGCCAACTCGCCCATCTCTTCGTCGTCGATCCCCAGGGCCTGCCACGCCCCCGTCTCCATCGGCTCGGTCGCCAGGGCATCGACGCCCCCGCCGGTGACCGCGACGTGGGCGAGGCAGTCGGCGACGTGGACCACGCACGCCATCGGTTCGTTGAGCGCCTCCAGGGGGGTATGGTGGAAGCGGGCGCACTGGATCAGGGGGTCGGGCAGCCCCCACCGTTCGCACACCTCACCACCCGCCTCGGCATGGGTGACGCCGATGACGTGGCGCTCGGCGGCGAGCCAGTCTTCGCCGCCGATCCGCCGCTCGACCACCTGCTGCTCCACCTCCGTCCCGAGCTGCACGAGGGCGAGCTTGCCGACGTCGTGGACCAGGCCGGCGGTGAAGGCGGCGCCCGCCTGGAGCGGCTCACCGAGGGCCTGGAGGAGCCAGCGGGAGATGTGGGCGGTGGCGACCGCGTGGCCGGCGGCGCCGTCGAGCCAGCCGCCCGGGAGACCGTCACTCTTCAGGGTGGTCTGGAAGTAGGTGGCCAGCACCAGCCCCTGGACCATCTCCATCCCCAGGAGGACCACCGCCTGGTGGATCGAGGTCACCTCCGTCGGCAGGCCGAAGAAGGGGGAGTTACATACCCGCAGGGTCTGGGCGGCGAGGGCCGGGTCCTGACACACCAGCTCGCCCACCTGACGACCGTCGGCGTTGGGGTCGTGGAAGAGGGCGAAGAGGGACTGGACGTGGAGGGGCAGGACGGGAAGGTGATCAATACACTCGGCGAGGAGGGGATGCATATGGGCTCCGGTGGAGAGAGACGGTTGCCCGGCTTTTCGACCACCGTTGCGATGGACAAAACCACGAAGCTTTTTTTGCTGCGAAAAAAGTCGTCCGCAGGCGGAGAGAAGCGGTGGGGCCATCGAAATCGGGATCGCGATCGGGATCGGGATCGACAAGTCATGACCCTGCTCAGCCATCTCGACGGTACAGACGATCCCGATCCCGATCGCGATTTCGATTTGGAACCGACGATCATGGGCACTCCCGCCCGTCTTGGCCCTCCTGAGCGGCCTCGGTTATGTTGGGTCCTCGCGGCGTGGTGCCGCCCCGCGGAGGTCGTCTCGATGCCCACTATGTCCCACGCCCTGATGTTTCAGGGCACCGCCTCCAACGTGGGCAAGAGCATTCTGGCCACCGCCTTCTGCCGCATCCTGCGCGATATGGGGCGGCGGGTGGCGCCGTTCAAGGCGCAGAACTGGACGCTGAACCCGTTCATCACCCAGTCCGGGAGCGAGATCGGCTGGTCCCAGGCGGTGCAGGCGCAGGCCTCCGGGGTCTACCCCAACACCCACATGAACCCGCTGCTCCTGAAGCCGGTGGAGGGCCACCGGGTCGAGCTCCTCATCCAGGGGGAGCGCCACGGCATCGTTACCATCGAGGAGCTACGGCGGCTGCGACCGCGGCTGGAGCAGGCGGTGGCGGAGAGCTACGCATTCCTCGCCCGCGAGCATGAGGCGGTGGTGATCGAGGGGGCGGGCAGCCCGACCGACATCGAGACCCGCGCTGTCCAACTCGCCAATGCCGGCGTCGCGGAGATCACCGACGCCCCGGTCATCCTCGTGGGGGACGCCTCCAAGGGCGGCGTCTTCGCGTCGCTGGTCGGCACCCTGGCGCTGCTGCCGGAGGCGCAGCGGGCGCGGGTGAAGGGGCTGTTGATCAACCGCTTCCAAGGCGATCGCACCGACGGTGCCACCCTCGCCGCCCACATCGAGGCGCGCTGCAAGCTGCCGGTCTTCGGCCTCATGCCGGAGCTGCGCGACCTCGCCCTGCCGCACGAAGGGCGGGTCCTGGTGGAGGCACCGCCGTCGCCGGAGGCGCCACCTTTCGGCCTGCGCATCGGGGTGGTCGATCTGCCCCACGCGGGCAACGACGATGACGCGGCGCCGCTCGCCGGCGAGGCCGCGGTGGAGGTGGTGGAGGTCGACCCCAAGACCCCCCTCGGCGCCCTCCACTGCGTCATCCTCCCCGGCTCCACCTCTACCCTGGAGGACCTCAACTACCTTCACGATAGCGGCCTGGGGCGGCGTATCCGCGCCTTCCGCGCCGCTGGCGGGATGGTGGTGGGGATCGGCGGCGGCCTGCAGATGCTCGGCAAGGTGGTCCTCGACCCGATGGGACGCGAGTCCAGTCTCGGCGAGGCGGAGGGGCTCGACCTCCTGCCGATCGCCAGCCTGCTGGGCCACACCCGCGAGAGCCACGAGGTGGAGGCGCTCTGCCTCGACCACACCGAGGAGCTGTGCGGCAAGAGCGTGCGCGGCTACGAGCACCACCTGGGGCGGACGTTGCTGGAAGAGGAGGTGCAGCCCTTCGCCACCATCGTGCGCCGCGACCGCGAGCTCATCGACCACCGTGACGGTGCCATCTCCAGCGACGGCAAGGTGTGGGGGAGCTACATCCACGGCCTGTTCGACGACCTCGCCTTCCGCCGCTGCTTCCTCCGCCACCTGCGCGCCGATGCCGGCGCGCCGCCTGCCGACACCCCGGACCCGCACCAACAGCGCGAGGCGGCCATCGTCCGCGTCGCCCAGGCGGTCCAGGACCACGTGGCGGTGGACAAGATCCTCGCCCTGATGGAGTAGGCCGAAGGCCGATTTCGACGAGATGCGGAGAGGTGGGGGGAGGGTCTCACCGACCGCGGAGGGACAAGCCTTTTCTTGACCGTGATCCACCCTGGTTGCTAAGAACGGCTCCCTTTTTAGGAGTTTTCGTTGTCCCATCCTCTCGTTGCCAGCCCCTGTCGTGGTTTTGCGGCGCCGACCCTCGGTGATTCCGAACGCCGGTTTCTCGAAGCACTCCTCCCCCTGTGCCGGGCGGACATCGTCGCGATGACCTCCGGGGCGCGCTCCGGCCACCCCGGCGGCTCGCTCTCGTCGCTGCACCTTTACCTGCTCCTGTGGGGGCTCGCCGGGGTCGATCCGGCGACCCCGTTCGAGGCGACCCGCGACCGAATCATCGTCTCCCACGGCCACACCTCGCCGGGGGTCTACTCGGTCCTCGGCCGCCTCGGCTTCTTCCCCATCGACGAGGCGCTCCTCCACTTCCGCCAGACCGGCTCCCCCTTCGAGGGCCACATCGAGCGCAACGTCCCCGGGGTCGAGTGGGGGACCGGCAACCTCGGCCAGGGGCTCTCCGCCGGCTGCGGCTTCACCCTCGGCGGTCGGCTCACCGGCGACGGCGGCCGGGTCTATGTCGCCATGGGCGACGGGGAGCAGCAGAAGGGGCAGATATGCGAGGCGCGCCGCTTCGCGGTGAAATACGGCCTGGCCGAGCTCACCGCCCTGGTCGATCTCAACGGCCTGCAGATCGGCGGCGCCACCGCGGAGGTGATGCCCCAGGCGATCGGTGCCGACTACGCCGCCGACGGCTGGGAGGTGGTCGAGGTGGACGGCCACGACTTCGACGCCCTCTACGGGGCGCTGCACCAGGCGGCAATCCAGAAAGAGCGGCCCACCTGCATCCTCGCCCACACGGTGATGGGCAAGGGAATCCCGGCGATCGAGAACCAGGCCAAGTACCACGGCCAGGCGGTGGCCGACGAGATTGCCGACGCGACCTTCCAGGCCGCCTCCCTCGACCTCACCATCGAGGCGCTGCGCCGCCGCCGCGCCAGTGAGCCGATCACCTACCACGGCGTCGAGCCACCCGCGATCGATCTGAAGGTGGAGGCGGGCACGCCGCGCACCTACGGCCCCGAGGACAAGACGGACAACCGCTCCGCCTGGGGCAACGCCCTCGCCGATCTGGCGGCGGTAAACGGCGAGGACGTCCCGATGGCGGTCTTCGACTGCGACCTGGAGGGGTCGGTGAAGACCGGCGGCTTCCACCAGCGGCTCCCGGCGCAGTTCTTCGAGGCGGGGATCCAGGAGCACCACACCGCCGCGATGGCCGGGGCACTCTCCGCCGACGGGGTCCTCACCTTCTTTGCCGACTTCGGCGTCTTTGGGGTGTGCGAGACCTACAACCAGCACCGCCTCACCGACATCAACGGCGGCAACCTGAAGCTGGTCTGCACCCATGTGGGGCTCGACGTGGGGGAGGACGGCAAGACCCACCAGTGCATCGACTACCTCGGTCTGCTCCACTCCCTGCACCGCTTTCGCACGGTGATGCCGGCCGATCCGAACCAGACCGACCGCGCCGCCCGCTGGATGGCGACGGCGCCGGGCAACTGCTTCCTCGGCATGGGGCGCTCGAAGATGACGCCCATCCTGCGCGAGGACGGCACCCCCTTCTTCGCCGGTGACTACCGGTTCGAGTACGGCAAGGCCGACCTCCTGCGACCCGGCGACGACGCCACGATCATCGCCCTGGGGGCGGTCGTGGGGGCGGCGGTGGCGGCCCATGACCTCCTCGCCGCCGACGGCGTGAAGGCCCGGGTCCTCAACCTGGCGTGCGCGCGCGACGTGGACGTGGAGGCGGTGCGCGCGGCGGCGGCCACCGGCCTCATCGTCACCGTCGAGGACCACACCCCAGCGACCGGGCTGGGCTCCAGCGTCGCCAACTGCCTCGCCGACCACGGCCTCGGCTGCCGCCTGATCCGCCTCGGGGTCACCACCTACGGCTCCTCGGGGCCGCCGGCGGAGCTCTACGCCGCCATGGGGCTCGACGCCGCGGGGATCGCCGCCACGGTCCGCCAGGCGGTGGCGCAGGCGGGGTAGCGACGCTGGACAGGACGATTATTGAGGTGTACGGTCATTTTCAACTGACCGGTTGGTCTATTTTTTCAGTCCCCTATCATGACAACCCAACGCGGCAAGGAGACCCGAGAGCGCATCGTCCGCGCCGCGGCCGATCTCTTCCATTTGCACGGCTACTACCACACCAGCGTCGATGCCATCCTCCAGCGGGCAGAGGTCAAGAAGGGCAACCTCTACTTCCACTTCCGCACCAAGGAAGAGATCGGCTACGCGGTGGTCGAGTGGTTCGCCGACCAGTTCGGCAAGCTCTTTACCACCACCACCGCCTCCCAAACGAGCCTGCGCGAACAGATCCACGCCTTCTTCGGGGCGATGGAGCAGTCCCACGTGGACAACCAGTTCCGTGGGGGGTGTCCGTTCGGCAACCTCGCCCTGGAGATGGGCGACAACCACCCGGGCATCGCCGCCCACGTGGACACGGTCTTTCGCTACTTCGAGGGACAGATCACCCGCCTCGTGGACGAGGCGAAGGGACGCGGCGAGGTGCGAGCGGAGGTGGACAGCGAGCAGCTCGCCCAGTTCATCCTCTCCACCTTCGAGGGCGCCACCCTGATCACCAAAGTGCGCAAGGAGATCACCGTCTTCCACAACTGCCGTGAGACCCTCGACGCCCTCCTCATCACCCTGCAACCCACACCTCAGGGGCTCACCGCCTGAGGGTCATATAACCCCCCACAGCAAGGAGAAACACGATGGCAGACGCAGATCAGGTACTCGATTGCAGCGGACTCAACTGCCCGCTCCCGGTCCTCAAGACCAAGAAGGCGGTAGACGCGATGACCTCCGGTCAGGTCCTACAGATGATCTCTACCGACCCGGGCTCCCAGAACGACATCACCGCCTGGTGCAAGCGGACCAACAATGAGCTCCTCGGCTCGGCCACCGAGGGTGGGAAGTTCATCTACTCGATCAAGAAGTCCTAATCGATTTCGAGGCGGGAGCCCAGCTCTCCCTCGTGGAAGGAGAACGCCATGAGCACCAAGATGACCATTATCGCCACGAAGGGCACCCTCGACTGGGCCTACCCGCCCTTCATCCTCGGTTCCACCGCCGCGGCGCTGGATTTTGACGTCACCATCTTCTTCACCTTCTACGGCCTCACCCTGCTGCGGAAGGAGATCACCGCGCAGGTCAGCCCCCTGGGCAATCCGGCGATGCCGATGAAGATGCCGATGGGGCCGAAGTGGTTCCGCAACATCACCTGGAACATCCCCAACTTCATCCAGTCCCTGGTCCCCGGCTACGAGGCGCTGGCCACCACCCTGATGAAGAAGACCATCTCCAACGTCGGCGTCGCCTCGGTTAGCGAGCTACGCGAGCTGTGCCAGGAGGCCGGGGTGAAGATGCTGGCGTGCCAGATGACCGTCGACCTCTTCGGCTTCGACCAGAGCGAGTTCATCGACGGTGTCGAGTTCGTCGGTGCCTCCACCTACCTCGACGTCGCCAGCGACGCGCAGATCAACCTCTTTACCTGATGGATTGGCCGCGCTGCGGCCCATCCATGTAGCGGGGCTGCCGGCTGACGCCGGCGGCCCTTTTTATTTGGCTCGCTGCGCGAGCTAGGGGCTAGGGGCTAGGGATTAGGGGCTAGGGATCGTTGGCCGCTACGCGGCCAGCGTTTTGTTTCGTAGGTCGCGTCTATCGAAATCGTCATCTTATCCGGCCCGAAGGGCCGTCCTCCCCTAGCCCCTAGCCCCTAATCCCTAGCCCCTGGGGCCGAAGGCCCCTCCCACCGTGGCGACAGATCGTGCTCCAGCCCGAGGTGGTCCATCACCCGCGCCACGGTCTGCGCCACCACCTCCTCCACCGTCTCCGGGTGGGTGTAGAAATGGGGGATCGGCGGGATGATCTGGGCGCCGGCGCGGGCGGCGGCGGTGAGGTTCTCCAGGTGGATGAGCGACAGGGGCGACTCGCGCGGCACCAAAATCAGCCGGCGCCCCTCCTTCAGGGTGACGTCGGCGGCGCGCCGGATCAGGTTGTCCGCCATCCCGTGGGCGATCGCCGCCAGGGTCGCCATCGAGCACGGTGCCACCACCATCGCGCCCCACCGGTGCGAGCCGGAGGCGATCGGGGCGTAACCGTCGCGGTTCCGATAGCAGGTGATCCGCACCGCCTCGACGCCACAGGCGGCGGCGATCTGAGCCGCCCGCGCCGGACCGTCGCCGGTCAGCTCCCAGCCCACCTCGTCGCGCAGGATCTCCCGGGCCGCGCGGCTCACCACGCACGCCACCTCGCCGCCGGCCGCGACGATCGCCTCGATCAGCCGGGCGCCGTAGACGGCGCCCGAGGCGCCGGTGATGGCGACGATGTACCGCTCCATCGGGCGAGTATCGGGCGCGCCGCCCCACGGGGCAAAGGCGGCTCAGCGGTGCACCCCGCTACCGTGATCGTCGGCAATCAATAGCCACGGAATCCACGGAAAGCGCTGACCCGTATCGCCCGCCAAGGACCCTCCCCCTGCCACGGATCGCGGGTACAACCCGCTCCTGCCGGTCTCCCTGGACCGGGGTGCCACGGTTCCCGGTGTCCCGGTAGGAGCCGGCTCCCGCCGGCGATCCCGGCCCGATGGGCCGGCCGCGGCCGGAGGCCGCGGTTCGCGAGCAGGAGCTCGCTCCTACCCTCTATTGGATCTCAGGCAGCATTTTCCGTGCCCTTCCGTGGATTCCGTGGCTATTTTCCCGCCTCGAGCACGGCGCGGTTGGCGGCCTGGAGGACCGGGTCCCAGACCGGGGCAAAGGGCGGCGCGTAGGTGAGATCGAGGTCGGCGACCTCGTCGATGGTCATCCCGGCGGTGATCGCCACCGCGAAGATGTCGCACCGCTTCGCCACCGATGGGTCGCGGCCGGCCAGCCGCGCGCCGATCACCCGGCGGGTGTGACCGTCGAACCAGAGGGTCGTGGTGATCGGCACGTGGCCCGGGTAGTAGTGGGCTCGGGATGGCGCCTCCACGGTCACCGCCCGCGGCGCGTACCCCGCCGCCTCGGCCGCCTCCGGGGTGAGGCCGGTGCGGGCGACGGCGAGATCGAAACACTTGAAGGCCTGGCTCCCCACCACCCCGGGGAAGCGCGCCTCGCCATCCGCCATGGTGGCGCCGGCGACCCGGCCGGCGCGGTTCGCGGCCAGGGCCAGGGGGATGTAGGTGGGCTTCCCGGTGACCCGGTGGAGGACCTCACAGCAATCGCCCGCCGCCCACACCCCGCCGGTCCCGGTGCGCTGGGTATTGTCCACTGCGATCGCCCCGCTCTCCCCGAGGGCGATCCCCGCTGCCTCGGCCAGCGCCACGTTGGGTCGCACCCCGAGGGCGATGAGGCAGAGGTCGCAACCGATCTCCTCCGCCTCCGTGGCCACCGCGGTGAGGTCACCGTCGCGTCCCACCAGCCCGGTCACCGCGCTCTCCAGGTGCACCTCCACGCCGTGGGCGGCGAGCTCTTCCACCGCCATCCGGCTCAGCTCCGGGTCGGTGCCGCCCAGGAGCGCCGCCTCCCGCTCGACCACCGTGACCTCCAGGCCGCGACGGGCAAACGCCTCGGCCATCTCCAGCCCCACGTAGCCGCCCCCCACCACCACCGCGCGGCCGGCGCCGGCGTGCAGCCGGCCGGAGAGGGCGATGGCGTCGGAGAGGCCACGGAGGCAGTAGACCCCCTGCAGATCCGTCCCCTCCCACGCTGGATGGACCGGCGCGGCGCCGGTGGCAACGAGCAGCCGGTCGTAGGCGACCTGCTCCTCGCCGCCGTCCGGCCGCCGTGCCACCAGCCGCCGGCCATCCGTGTCGATCGCCACCGCCTCCCAGCCGGTGCGCACGTCGATGTGGCGCCGCTCGCGAAAGGCGGTTGGGGTGATCACCACCAGGTCGTCGGCGGCGGCGATGTCACCGGCGAGAAAATAGGGGATGCCGCACGCCGCGTACGAGGTAAAGGGCGAGCGCTCCACCACGGTGATCGGCCAGTCGGGCTGCCGCCGTCGGATCTGACTCGCGCCGCTCATCCCGGCGGCATCGCCGCCTATGACTACAATCTTCATCAGACTCCTCCATTCTCCATGACGAGAGGATACATGGCAGACGAGTGCGCGAAAGGAGGCGAGATCGGCTGGATTACCGACCCCTCCATGACCTTCCCCCTGACGCCGTGACGCACCATTTCCCCGGCGCGGGGCACCTCACCGCCCCGGCCGCCTCCCCACCGGGGCGAGGCGTTGCTCGATCTCGGTGGCGGTCTCTTCGATGGAGAGGGTGGTGACGTCGATCTGCTCCCAGCCGAGCCCCCATCGATCGACCTGCTCGCGGGCGTAGCGGACCTCCTCGCGGATCGCCGCCACCTCCGTGTAGCGGCCTCCGGCGGCCACCGAGGTGCGTGCCCGCCGCAGGTGGGCGAGGGTGGCGGGGGTCCGAGTGAGAACGAAAACGCGCTGCGGCTCGACCTCGCGCAGGGCCACGGGCAGCGGTACTCGGGGGATCAGGGGGATGTTCGCCACCCGCCAACCGTGAGTAGCCAGGTAGACCGAGGTGGGGGTCTTGCCGGCGCGCGACACCCCGAGGAGGACCACATCCGCCTCCGTCAATTCCTCCATCCGCTGGCCATCATCGTGGCGGATGGTGAAGGAGATGGCGTCGGCGCGTTGCCGCATGGAGCTCCGTCGCATATCCAGGCCGCGTGGCGCCCCGAGGGGGCCGTGGTGGACCACCCGCCCGATCGCCTCGACGATCGGCCCCATGATGTCCACCAGAGCCACTCCCGCCTGGTGGGCGCTCCGGTGGAGGTGGTCGGCCAGCCCCTGTTCCACCACCGTGCAGACGATCACCGCCCGCAGCTCCGATGCCTGGGCGACGATCCGCTCCACCAGGGGGGTGGAGAGAACACGCGGGAAGCGGTGCAGGACGACGTGGGTGGTCTGAAACTGGAACAGGGCTGCGTCGAGCACCTGCTCGGCGGTGCGACCAGTGGCGTCGGAGACGATGAACAGGTGGAGCTCCTCTTCCTGCTCCCCCGGCGGGGAGGCTGCATCGGCGTTGGAGGGGTCGACCATGGCGTGGACGGGGGGCAATGATGAGGGAGAGGGCGGGATCGGGTGGCCGCCATGCGCCCCCTGCACATCGTAGAGTGAACCGCCTCCCCCGGCATACCATCGACCCCTGAAGTTCTCTACTCCCTACCTCTCTACATCCCTACATCCCTCCCCCTCATGCTCCTCGACATCGACGACCTCACCGTCGCCTTCGCCACCCGCCACGCCACCTTCGAGGCGGTACGCGGGGTGAGCTTGCAGGTGGCGCGCGGCGAGGTGGTCGGGCTGGTGGGGGAGTCCGGGTGCGGCAAGTCGGTCACCGCGCTGGCCTGCCTGCGCCTCCTGCCGCGGGGGGTGGCACGCATCCGGTCGGGGTCGATCCGCCTCGACGGCGAGGAGCTCCTCACCCTCCCGGAGCCCCAGATGCGCCGGGTCCGCGGCAACCGCATCGCGATGATCTTCCAGGAGCCGATGACCGCCCTGAACCCGGTCTTCACCGTCGGCGACCAGGTGATGGAGCCGCTCAAGATCCACCTCGGGATGCGCGGCGCTCCGGCGCGGGCGCGCGCCGCCGAGCTCCTGGCCCAGGTGGGGATCGGCGAGCCCGAGCGGCGGCTCAAGGACTACCCGCATCACCTCTCCGGCGGCCAGCGGCAGCGGGTGATGATCGCCATGGCCCTGGCGTGTGACCCGGACCTGCTCATCGCCGACGAGCCCACCACCGCGCTCGACGTCACCATCCAGGCGCAGATCCTCGCGCTCCTGGCCCGCCTCCGGCGGGAGCGGGGGCTGGCGGTCCTGCTCATCACCCACGACATGGGGGTGGTCGCTCAGACCGCCGATCGGGTGGCGGTGATGTACGCCGGCGAGATCGTCGAGCACGCCGCCACCGAGCCGCTGTTCGCCGACCCGCGTCACCCCTACACCCGCGGGCTGCTTGCCTCGATCCCGCGCCCGGGCTTGGCCCGTCTCACCCCGATCCCCGGCCAGGTCCCCCCCCTGGAGCGGCTTCCGGGAGGCTGTGCCTTTCACGACCGGTGCGCCTGGGCGGAACCCGCGTGCGCCGCCGCCCCCCCGCCGGTCCAGACCGACGGCGACCGCTACCACCGCTGCCGCTTCGCCCGCCTGCCGGAGAGGGCGGCTGCGGGGTAGCCACCCGCCTCACCACGTTTCCGGCGGTCTCCGCGCGGTGTGAAAGACGCGCAAGATTTCCACCGCATCGCGACGGACACGATAGGGCACCAGATACGGCGTCCCGGCCACAACCAGCTCCCGCGTGCCCACCACCCGTCCGGAACGCCCGAGGGCCGGCTGCTCCGCCAGGAGCTCGACCGCTTCGACGATGCGTGTGACCACGATCGCCGCGGCCTCGGGGCGCTCTTCGGCAATGTATGCCGCCTCCGCCTCCAGGTTCGCGAGCGCCCGTCGCAACCAACGGATCTTCAGTGGTCGCGCCACCGCTCCACCGTTTTTTGGACCTCCTCATCCGCGGCAAAGTCACCGGCGTTCGCCTCTCGTATCCCGGCTTCGATCTCCGCAACCTGCCACGCCTCCCGTTCCAGGTAGGTGCTAAGCGCCTCGGCCGCGAGAAAAGAGCATGTCCGCCCGGTCGCCTCAGCGAGGCGATCGAGCTGTACCCGAGTCTCAGAAGAGATGCGGATGCTCAATGTCGTGGTTGCCATCGGTTCACTCCTGGAATGCGATGTATACACAGTACACAATCGCGCTCCACCCTGCATTGTTCCCCATGGCTAAATAGGCCTATCCCCTTTGCTCAGGACCAGTACCCGATGGGAACACGAAAGCACGAAAGGGGGGGAAACACGAAAAGTCTTGATGGAGTTTTTTTCGTGCTTTCAAGTTTTCGTACTTTCGTGTTCCCCATTCGCCGATCTGTTCTGGGGCTTCATGAGCTACGGGAATAGGCCGTTGGCTAAAACGCTCGTGGTCTTGCCCGCCCGGCCGTGCCGACGATCTACCCCCCCTCCACCACCCGTCCACCCCGGAGGGTGGTGTGGCGGGGGGCGGGGGCGGCCGTCCCCGGGCGGGGGGGGGTGAACAACAGGGCAGTGGCGGAGACACCACTGGCGCGGGCGGGAGAG
>CAZRGD010000015.1:0-16086 GCA_964599505.1 uncultured Nitrospirota bacterium
CCACAGGAGGAACCCATGAACCTCACACGCAGGCAGTTCGTAAAGTCGGCGGCCGCGGCCGCCACCCTCGCCGCTGCCGGGATCACCCCGGCGATCGGCGTCAAGGAGGCGGAGGCGAAGGTCTCCGACATCAAGTGGGACAAAATCCCCTGTCGCTTCTGCGGCACCGGCTGCGGCGTCATGGTGGGGGTGAAGGATGGCAAGATCGTCGCGAGTAAGGGTGACCCGGAGGCGCCGGTGAACCGTGGCCTCAACTGCATCAAGGGGTACTTCCTCCCGAAGATCCAGTACGGCGCCGACCGCCTCACCCATCCCCTGATGCGCAAGAAGAACGGCAAGTACGACAAGAACGGCGAGCTCACCCGGGTCTCCTGGGACGAGGCGCTGGACACCATCGCCGCGGCCATGCGCAAGGAGCTCGACGCCAATGGCGGTAAGGGCAAGACGATCGCCATGTTCGGCTCCGGCCAGTGGACCATCTTCGAGGGGTATGCCGCGTCCAAGTGGTTCAAGGCGGGGCTACGTTCGAACAACATCGATCCGAACGCGCGCCACTGCATGGCCTCGGCGGTGGTGGGCTTCATCACCAGCTTCGGTATCGACGAGCCCATGGGGTGCTATGACGACATCGAGGCGGCGGACACCTTCGTCCTCTGGGGCTCGAACATGGCGGAGATGCACCCGGTCCTCTACTCGCGGGTCGCCGCCCGCAAGCTCTCTCACCCGGGGGCCAAGCTCTACAACCTCACCACCTTCTCCAACCGCTCCACCGAGGTGGCGGACAAAGAGGTCCTCTTCCACCCGCAGACCGACCTCGCCCTGATCAACTGCCTGTGCAAGATCATCATCGACAAGGGGTGGGTGAACGAGGCGTTCGTCCGGGATCACTGCAACTTCATGATCTCCGACTTCAACATCGGCTACGGCCTCGACGACTTCAAGGAGTACAAGCCGCACAACCAGAAGGCGGACTACGCCGCCTTCAAGGCGTTCTTGAATGGCGACTACAAGGGGCTGGCGCGGTTCAACAAGCCGAAGGCGGGGGTCGACTACACCAAGTTCCGCTACTACATCGACGACTACTCGCCGGAGAACGTCTCCAAGCTCACCGGCATCCCGGTGGAGACGATCTACGAGCTCGCCCGCGAGTACGGCGACCCGAAGCGCAAGGTCACCAGCTTCTGGACCATGGGCTTCAACCAGCACACCCGCGGCTCGTGGGTGAACAACCTGATCTACAACCTCCACCTCCTGGTGGGGAAGATCAGCGAGCCGGGCAACTCCCCCTACTCCCTCACCGGGCAGCCGTCGGCGTGCGGCACCGCGCGTGAGGTGGGGACCTTCGCCCACCGCCTGCCCGCCGACCTGGTGGTGATGAAGAAGGCGCACCGCGACATCGCCGAGCGCATCTGGCAGGTCCCCGAGGGGACCATCCCCGGGAAGCCCGGCACCCACGCGGTGAAGATGGTGCGCTTCGTCGACCTGGGGAAGCTCCACGTCTTCTGGTCTCAGTGCGCCAACCCGATGCAGGACTTCGCCAACGTCGACCGCTACCGCAAGGGGGTGCGCAAGGAGAGCTGCCTCTATATCGCCTCCGACGCCTACCCCACCCGCTCCACCGAGCTCGCGGACATCGTCCTGCCCACCGCCATGTGGGCGGAGAAGGAGGGGGCGTTCGGCAACGCCGAGCGGCGCACCCAGTTCTGGCGCAAGCAGGTGGACGGGCCCGGTGAGTCGAAGTCGGACCTGTGGCAGGTCGTCGAGGTGGCCAAGCGCCTCGGTATGGGCAACCTCTTCGAGCGCTTCTACGGCGTCGACGATCCGCGCCAGAAGTACCCCCTGCGGGCCAACTGGCCCCACGACGACGCCGACCGTGCGGTGGGCTTCAACCTCCACCAGGCGATCTGGGAGGAGTATCGCCTGTTTGGTGCCGGCCACGGCCACGACCTCGCCCCGTACGACACCTACCACGAGGTGCGCGGCCTGCGCTGGCCGGTGGTCAACGGCAAGGAGACCCAGTGGCGTTTCCGCGAGGGGTACGACCCCTTCGTGCCGCCGGGTAAGGGGGTCTACTTCTACGGCAACGCGAAGAAAAACGGCGGCCGGGCGAACATCTGGATTCGTGCCTACGAGCCGGCGGCCGAGGAGCCCGACCACGACTACCCCCTGTGGTTGTGCACCGGCCGGGTCTTGGAGCATTGGCACTCGGGCACGATGACCAACCGCGTCCCGGAGCTCCACCGCGCCTACCCCCACGCCACCGTGGCGATGAACGAGAAGGACGCCAAGGGGCTCGGGATTCAGCGCGGTGACAAGGTGCGCGTTCGCTCGCGGCGCGGCGAGGTGATTGCCCGCGCCGACATCGGCGGTCGCGCCCAGCCGCCGGCGGGTCTCGTCTTCGTCCCGTGGTTCGACGAGGACGTGATGATCAACTCCGTCACCCTCGACGCCTTCTGCCCCATGAGCCGCGAGACCGACTACAAGAAGTGCGCGGTGAAGGTAGAGAAGGTCTAACCCCGGCCTCCGGACGCGGGGGGCGGGTCCAGCGACGAGCTGGGCCCGCCCCCCGCCACGGGCATCTCCGTGCTGTCCCTCCAATCCCTCTCTTTCCAGTTCGATGGCCAACGAGCCTCCCAAAACGACCGAGGTGTGTCCCGGCAGCGAACCGCCCGACGACCACCGTGCGTTGCGACGGCCCCGGATGACCCGGCGGCAGCTCTTTGCCTCCACCGGTCGTACCCTTCTTGCCGGCGGTGCCCTGGCGTGCGGCGTCGTGGCCCTGCGCGACGAGAAGTGGCGCCTCCGGCCGCCGGGGGCGGGTCACGAGGCGGGCTTCCTCGCCCGCTGCATCCGCTGTGGCCTCTGCGCCCAGAACTGTCCCTACGACGTCATCCACATGGCGCCATTCTCTGCCGGGGTTGCCATGGGGACGCCGGAGCTGGTGGCGCGCACTGGCGCCTGCCAGCTCTGCCCGAAGCTCCCCTGTATCAAGGCGTGCCCCACCGGGGCGCTCGACCCCAAAATCACCGACGTGAAGGACGTGGAGATGGGGCTCGCGGTCCTCGTCGACCGCGAGTCCTGCCTGGCGCTCAACGGCCTGCGGTGCGAGATCTGCTACCGCGTCTGTCCCCTCATCGACAAGGCGATCACCCTGGAGCCGCGCTTCAACGAGCGCACCGGCCGCCACACCATCTTCGAGCCGGTGGTCCACTCCGACGGCTGCGTCGGCTGTGGCCGCTGCGAGGAGGCATGCCCGACGGACATCGCCTCCATCAAGGTCCTGCCGCTCAAGCTCGCCAAGGGCAAGCTCGGCCACCACTACCGGCTGGGGTGGAAAGAGGAGGAAGAGGGATGAGGTGGCTGGACTTTTTCAACGCAGAGACGCAGAGGGGCGGAGGCGCAGAGGGGTCGCGGCTCGGCCGAGGAGGAGGTAGGAGCGGGTTGTACCCGCGATCCGTGGCCAAAGGCCGCGACAGGCCCGAAGGGCCTGGGTCGTCGGTACAACCGACTCCTACCGGTTCTCGTCGGAGAGCTCCTGGTTGTATCAATTCCCTCCCCTCTGCGCCCCGGCGCCTCTGCGCGAGGCGATGATTCGCGTCCATTCGCGTCCATTCGCGGCTAAAACGAAAAAATGTCGGTCCCCAACGTCCCCCATCGCTCTCGCGACACCCTGCCGCACACCTGGACCAAGGTCAGGCGGCTGGTACAGCTCTGCTGCCTGGCGCTGTTCGCTATCTACCCGGCGACCCACGCCTGGACGGCGCATAGCCGCGGCGCCGACAACCTCGTGCGTGAGCGGCTCATCCAGGGCCACTTTGCCGCCTCCGCCTTCCACGCCGGCCCGCTTCACCTCAATCTCGCCGACCCCATGGCGGTCCTCGAGGTCTTTGCCGCCTCGCACCAGGTAACCGTGAAGCTCCTGGTCGCAGCGCTGATCGTCGCCGCTTTTTACTGGCTCCTCGGGGGCCGCACCTTCTGTGCATGGGTCTGCCCCCTGGGCACCGTCCTCGACGTGGCCGAGCCGCTGAACCGGCGGATCCGCAAGCGGTTCCACATCCGCTCGCATGAGCTCGATCCCACCCTCAAGTACCGGCTCCTGCTCCTCTCCCTGGTGGTCTCCGCCGCCACCGGCCTCACCTGCTTCGAGCTCATCTCGCCGATCTTCGCCGTCTCTCGTGCCGTCGCCTTCGGGGTCACCTCGGGGCTCTTTGTTGTCGCCCTGGTGGTCGCCTTCGAGCTCCTCGTGTCCCGCCGTGGCTGGTGCGAGTCCCTCTGCCCGGTGGGCGGACTCTACGGCCTCCTCGGCAAGGTGAGCCCGGTGCGGGTGGAGATCGACCACGCCGTCTGTGATGAGTGCAAGGTGTGCGCCCGCGACTGCATCACCCCACGCATCCTCGACGCTCCCATCGACCGCGAGACCACCGCCGTCATCTCCGGCGACTGCACCCTGTGCGGTGCCTGCATCGACGACTGCCCCACCGGTGCCTTGACCATGAAGCTCGCCTTCCGCACGAGTGGGGCGAGCCGCCCCATTCCACGCCCTGACGCCGTAACCCCCACCCAAGGAGGAGCACCATGAAAACCACGATCCTCACCATCACCGCCACCGCCGCCCTCATGATCGCCGGCTGTGCCGGCCACACCTCGCCCGCCGCGCATGCGGCGACGGACAACGGCCCCACCCCCAAGTGGGCGCAGGAGACCGGCAAGCCGCAGATCCCGCCGCCGGCGGTGAGCTACGCCGCCCCCGAACCGGGTGATGCCAAGCCCCTGCCGCGGGCCTACCTCGGTGCGCCGCCGCAGATCCCCCACGACACCACCGACATGGTCGTCACCGCCGAGGAAAATAGCTGCCTCACCTGCCACTCCACCGAGGCATCCGGCAAGGTCGAGGCCGGCGAGGCGCCGCGCGTCCCCACCAGCCACTTCATCGACGACTACCGGACCCAGTACAACCGCGACGCCCGCAACGGCATCCAGACCTACCGCCAGGCCAAGCTCCAGGACGCCCACGGTATCCTCGGCGCTCGCTACCTCTGCACCCAGTGCCATGTGCCGCAGGCAAAGGTGGGGCTGTGGAAGAAGAGCAACTTCTAGCACAGCCGCGATAGGCAACCGCTCGTCCCATGGGCGGGCCCCGACGCGCCGGACACCGACACACGGCGGTGAGGAGGAGGCGCGTGTCGGGGTCCGCCTTTTTTCGCGAGCCCTAAAGAACTGACCCCTTAGCTGGGGCAAACCGCTTGATGGGGGCAAAACCACGAGGGGCACGAAGAGCACGAAGGGGAGGGGAGGGAGTGGGGGCAACGGTGGTGCATCCGGAGTCCGTGCCGAGTGGGATTTCAACGCGGAGACGCGGAGGGGCGAGAGACGCGGATGGGGAGTTAGGGACGGGGAGAAGGGTGTCTTCGGTGGGGAAAAGAGGGGAGGGCTTGGCCTTGAAGGCCGGGTTGGCCGCAGATGACGCAGATGACGCAGATGGGTGGCGATCGCGGGACCGGCGGTGAGTGAGCTGTGGAGAGGTTTGGGAGCAGCTGGCAGGGGGCCGACGACGCCCCAGCTATTCGCGTCCATTCGCGCCCCATTTGCGTTGAACCCGGGCCTTCCAGGCCCCACCATTTTTCCACCGTCCGGAGATTCAGAAAGTTGCCGGGTGATTGATCGCGTAGCGATTGAGCTTGTCGTAGAGCCTCGCGGTCCTGGGCTTTGCCAGACGCCAAGCGTCGGTCCAATGCGGGCAGGCTCGCGGGGCTGAATACGCTGGCCGAGCCTCCCATTACCTGTTATGGGTGCCCTTGGTGAGGCGGCCGAGTGGCGTGAGCCTGCCGGGCGGATGAGGAATGAGGAGGAGGTCGGCCATGCGTGTGGGAGTCATCCCAGAGAACGTCCCGGAATGGATCGGCCTGATGGCCGGTGCCTTGCCGACACCCTTGGCCCATACGCTGATTGGTCTGTTGCTCGGCCGGACCATCATGGTGGCGACTCGGGTGGGGATCTTCGAGTCCCTGGGCAGCGGATCTCTCGATGCCTCCGAGGTGGCGGGCCGCTGCAACACCCAGCCGGCACCCACGGAGAAGCTCCTCCGGGCCCTGGTGAGCTGCCGCCTCTTGCGCCTGCGGGCGGACCGCTATCGCCTCACCCGGACGGCGCGCAGGTGGCTCTTGCAGGCAAGCCCCTGCTCCCTCCGGGACAGCATCCTGTTCACCTTCGTGGAGGAGCAGGCCTTCGACCACTTGGAGCCGTTCCTGCACAGCGGCGAGGCCCTCGACGTCCACCAGATGGAGCTCAGCGCCGAGGTCTGGTCGCTTTACCATCGTGGCATGCGGTCCAGGGCGAGGTTGTCCTCGACAGAGGTGGCGTGGCGTACCCCGGTGCCCGCGGGGGCGCGAGAGATGCTCGATATCGGCGGCTCCCACGGCCACTACGCGGCGGCGATCTGCCGCCGCCACCCGCGGCTGCGGGCGGTGATCCTCGATCTCCCGGAGGCGGTGGCGCACGCCGCTCCCCTCCTTGCGGAAGAGGGGATGGGCGACCGGGTGGTGTACCGGGCGGGGGATGCCCTGCGCGATGACCTCGGCTGCGAGGTCTATGATCTGGTCTTCATCTCCCACCTCGTTCACCACTTCGACGAGGCGGCCAACCGCGAGCTGGCGCGGCGGGTGGCGCGGGCCCTTCGCCCCGGTGGGGTGATGGTCATTCAGGAGGTGGTGCGCGGGAAGTCTCCCACGAAGGGGGGGCAGATCGGTGGCCTGATGGATCTCTACTTCGCCCTCACCAGCGCCTCCGGGACTTGGTCCTTCGCCGAGATGGCGGATTGGCAACGCGAGGCCGGTCTGCGACCCCGACGGCCCCGCCACCTGCGTACCCTTCCCGGCGCCGGCCAGCAGGTCGCGGTCAAGGTCGCGGCCTCGTAGCCACAAGCGATCGCCGCGGTGACCTCGGGCCCGGACACATCAGGTATCGTGATCGACAGCCTTGTGCTCTCCGTGCCTCGGCGTTGAAGACCATCCTTCCTCCCCTCACCCCGTACGCGACGCCATGAGGGTCCGCCATGTCCTTCGTCTCCTTTGATCTGCCACCCACCGAGGTCACCCGGGAGCTCTTCTTCAACGTCGGGGGTCCGCACGGCTTCATGCGGTGGGGGGTCTACCTCTTCTTCGCCGCGGCCCTCGCGTACCTCACCGTCAGCCTGATGCGGCGGGTGCGGCTGTGGCGCCAGGGTGGGGCCGCACTGTGCACCGACCGGCCCGGCCGCCGGTTGCGGATGGTGGCCCGGTACGTCCTCGGTCAGTCGAAGGTGGTGCGGGAGCGGTACGCCGGGCTGATGCACGCCGCCCTCTTCTACGGCTTTCTCACCCTCTTCGGGGTCACCCTGGTGATCTTCGTGGAGGAGGATCTCACCGCACCCATCGCCGGCTTCCATTTCATCCACGGGACCTTCTATCTGGTGTGGTCGCTCATCGCCGACCTCGGCGGCGTGGTCCTGTTGATTGGCGTGTCGATGGCCGCCTACCGGCGCTATGTGGTGCGGCCCGAGCGCCTCGACAACCGCCCGACGGACGCCGCCACCCTCGCCCTCCTGGCGTTGATCGCCCTCACCGGCTTCGCGGGTGAGGCGATGCGCATCGCCCTCACCGGCTACCCGAGCTTCGAGGTCTGGTCACCGGTGGGCTACCTCCTCGCCCGGCCCTTGGCGGGGGTGGGGGAGGGGAGCCTGCGTGTCGTCCATGCCGCCAACTGGTGGCTCCACATGGTCGCCTCCTTCTCCTGCATCGGACTGATGGCGACCGGGCGGCTCGGCCATGTGGTCATCGCCACCCTCAACGTCTACTTCGGCAACCTCGACAACGAGGCGCCGGCGACCCGCTACACGACGCCGCTCATCGACCCGAGCGATTTCGAGGAGGCGGAGAGTTTCGGGGTCGGCGAGGTGGGGGAGTTGTCGTGGAAGGCGCTTCTGGACGCCGACGCCTGCACCCGCTGCGGTCGCTGCCAGGACCGCTGCCCCGCCTGGGCCACGGCTAAGCCCCTGTCACCGAAGCTTTTGGTCAACCAGATCGGGGCGGCGATGGAGGCGGCCGACGGGGAGGCGCTCATCGGCGGCCACGTCGAGCTCGACGCGGTCTGGGCATGCACGAACTGCGGCGCCTGCATGGAGGCGTGCCCGGTGAACATCGAGCACGTGCCGCGCATCGTCGAGGTGCGCCGCCACCAGGTCCTCATGGAGGGGGAGATGGCGCCGGAGCTGCAAAAGACCTTCCTGAACCTGGAAAACAACCGCAACCCGTACGGCTTCGCCTTCGCCAAGCGCGCCGACTGGCTGCCTGCCGATCTCGGGGTGAAGACGCTTGCCGAGGACCCCGAGGTCGACCTCCTCTACTTCGTGGGGTGTGCCGCCTCGTTTGACAAGCAGCACCAGAAGACCGCGGTGGCGCTGCTCACCATCCTGAAGCGCGCCGGCTACAAGGTGGGGATCCTCGGCAACGAGGAGGGGTGCTGCGGCGACGCGGCGCTGCGCGGCGGCAACGAGTACCTCTTCCACGAGCTCGCCGGCCACAACCTCGACCTGTTCGCCAAGTACGGCGTCACCCAGGTGGTGGTGAGTTGCGCCCACGGCTACAACACCCTGAAGAAGGAGTACCGGCGGTTCGCCAAGCTGCGTGGTGCTGCCGACCCGACGGCGTCGCCGTTCCAGCTCACCGTCCGCCACCACAGCGAGCTCCTCGCCGAGCTGGTCGGCAACGGTCGGATCCGTCTCACCGACGGCCCACGCCGCCGGATCACCTACCACGACCCCTGTTTTCTCGGCCGCTACAACGACGGCTACGATGCCCCACGGGCGCTGCTCGAAGCCCTGCCGGGCGCCGAGGCGGTGGAGATGGTCCGCTACCGCCGGGAGAGCTTTTGCTGCGGCGCCGGCGGGGCGCGCATGTGGATGGAGGAGTCCCTCGGCAGCCGGATCAATCAGGCCCGCTGCACCGAGGCGCAGGCCACCGGCGCCGACCTCATCGCCACCGCCTGCCCCTTCTGCAAGACGATGCTCGGCGACGGGATCAAGGAGCTCGCCATCGACGGGATGGAGGCGAGAGACCTCGCCGAGCTGATCGTCGAGGCGATGGAGTGATTTTTTCCCTGCGGGAAAAAATCAACAGGGGGAGGGGGGCCATCCTCATCGGCTGGGGTCTTGCGTAGAGGTGTGGAGATCGCGTCCCGGTCCATAGGTGGGGCGCCACGATTGGGATCCGTCTCGCCTGGCAGGAGACCACCATGAAGGGCTTCCCACGAGGAGCGGGGCGTCGCGGGTGTTAGGCCGCGGAACCGCGGGGGCTGGGAAGGCGGGACTGCAGTAGAGAGTAGACAGGGAGGGAGTTGGACCGAGGGGTGGGTGTCACCGGTGCCAGGCTGCGGAACCGTACGGGCCGAAGGCCATATCAGCCACGGAATCCACGGAAAGACACGGAAGGGAGGACTGCTGGGAGGGAAGTGTCACCGGTGGTGGGCCGGAGGGACGGCGGGGGCACGGAAGGCCAGGGGGTCCACGAAGGTGCACGAAGTCACACGAAGAAGTGCCTCAGGTTCGGATCTGTCGCCAAGGTCCCTCGCGGATCGCGCCACCGTGGGGCCGAGCGGTCACCCCTTCGTGTAGGCGCACCTTGGCGGAGAGCGGCAGGTGGTCGGAGAGGAGGGCGGGGGTCGCCTCCAGGTGGTCGATGGCGAGGTCGTCGGTGGCGAGGATGTGGTCGATCACCCGGCGCGGGCGCCAGCTCGGATAGGTCGCCGGGAGCCAGCGACCGGGGCGCAGGCGGGTCTCGGCCAGCAGGGTGCGAATCGCCGGCGAGCCAGGCTGGCAGTTGAAGTCGCCGACGAGGATGGCGCTCTCTCGGCGGTTGATTCGCTGGATCAGGGCGTGAATCTGACGCAGGCGCGAACGGCAGTTGAGTGCCAGGTGGGTGCAGAAGACGGTGACCACCCGCCCGTCGATCTCAAAGTCCGCCTCCAGGACACCGCGCCCCTCCATCGCCCCGGGCAGGCGGTGGCTCTCCACTCGCAGGGGGGCGGTGCGGCTCAGCAGGCTATTGGTGTGCTGGGCGAAGATGCCGTGGTCGCGGGTGACGACGCTCTTCCACGATCCGAACCCCGCCTCGTCCGCCAGGTAGCAGGTCTCGTTGACGAAGCGGGTGCGCAGGGAGCCGCCGTCCGCCTCCTGGATGGCGACGATGTCGTACGGGGCGATCACCTTGGCGATCCGGTCGAGATTGGGCAGCGTCTGGCCGTGCGGCATGACGTGCTTCCAGCCGTGGAGCAGGTAGTGGCGATAGCGGCACGAGCCGATCGCGACCTGGATGTTGTAGGTGAGGATTCGCATGCGGGGGCCTTCGTGGTGAGCCTATCACCACCCCGCAGGGTAGGAGCCTGTCGGCCTTTGGCCCGATCTACTGCTCAACAAGCGGATCTCGGTCCGGATCGCGCCCCATTCTTCGTTGCATCAGCTCACGTAGTGCTCGACCAGGTCGCAAGCCGACTCGAGCCCGCTTCCCCTCGTCACGATCGCCAAAGTCCGACAGACTCCTAGACTCGCGGTCGTGCCGTTTGTCGCGGCGCTACCTTTTTGCTAAAGCTCGACTAGACGGCAAACCCGCCGCCGTGAGGAAAGGGGCCCCATGAAGATTCTCTGTCCGATCGATCTCTCCGAGACGTCGCGAAACGCCTTTCACCAGGCGCTGCACATTGCGAAGCTCGAGGGTGGTTCAATCACCCTCTTGCGCGTCCACCAGCCCAACGCCGTGACCTCCATCGAGGACCTTGGTGAGGACCTCCAGCCGGTCCTCGAGCGCGGTGATCGTGCAGCCTTCAAGGAGTGGGTGGAGGAGGAGACCGCGGAGGAGGAGGCGCTGGGGGGGGTGGAGGTCGATGAGCGGTTCATCATCGCCGATCCCGCCTCGGGCATCGTCGAGCTCGCCGAGGAGGAGGGGTACGACCTCATCGTCATCGGCAACAAGGGGCGCTCGGCGGTGAACCGCTTCCTCCTTGGCTCGGTGAGCAGCAAGGTGGTGCACCACGCGTCGTGCAACGTCTTGCTGGTGCGGTAGGGGCCTGCCGCCCTTCTGTCCTTGCGTCCCTCGGCGAGTCGCGGCGGCGGCGCCTCAATCGCAGACGGGGCATGGCGTGTGCCGGGTCAGGGGGCGCCGTGCGATCCGTCCGTTGGTCTCCGCGACCAGAAGCTCGCCGTGGAGGGGCGGGGTGACGCCGGCGAGGAGCTTGAGGATCTCGGTGGCGACCAGGGCGCCGGCGATGCCGTGCAACATTGGAGCCAGGGGACCGGCAGGCGGCCGGCCCCGCCCCACGTCGATGCACGCCGGGCATCCGTCGTTGCCGAGGAGGGTGGTGACCACCACCGCCGCGGGGGTGGTCACCACCACCACCACCGGCCGGTGGGAGGCGTGCCACGCCGCCGCAACCTCAGCACGCCGGTGTCCTCCGACCACCAGGGCGTCGTTACCGTTCACCAACTCCGCGGAGAGAGGGGCGGCGAGAAACTCGATCTTTCCCTCACCCTCCATCGCGTCTGCCGCGGACACCAGCCTCCCGGATGGCCGCGCCAGGGCGAGGTGCGCCACCCCCGCTGCCGCCAGGTAGCGCAAGGCGGTGGGCTCCACGTCGCCCACCAACAGGACGCGGCCCTCACGAATCCGTGCCACCCCCTCCCACCCCACCTCTTCCAGGAGAAGGTGGCGCGAGTACCGATCGATCTCCGTGTCGCTCCACGCCATAGATTCAGGGTAATGGCGGCGGCGAGTGGGTAAAACCACGAAGGACACAAACTATTGTTACCATGCCGGCCATGGTCCCCTTCCGTTCCGGATTCGTCGCCCTCGCCGGCCGCCCCAACGTGGGCAAGTCGACCCTCCTCAACCGTCTCGTGGGACAGAAGCTGGCGATTACCGCCAACCGGCCGCAGACGACCCGTAACCGGATCACCGGGGTCCTCCATGGCGACGGCTTCCAGGTGGTCTTCCTCGACAACCCGGGGATCCACCGCCCGACCCACACACTTAACCGGATCATGGTGAGGACGGCACTGGAGGGGCTCGCCGAGATGGACCTCCTGCTCTTCATGGTGGAGCCCGATGACCATCCCGGCGGCGGCGACCGGTACATCGCCGAGGCGCTCCGTGGCCTCGGTCCACCGGTGTGGCTGCTGATCAACAAGATCGACACGGTGGCGCGACCGAAGGTGCTGGCGGTGATCGACGCCTTCAAAGAGCTCGCCCCGTTCGCGGAGATCTTCCCCCTGAGCGCCCAGGAGGGCGACATGGTGCCCGAGTTGGCCGCGGCGATCGGCGCAGCCCTGCCCGAGGGACCACCCTATTTCCCGGAGGGGATGATCACCGACCAGCCGGAGCGTTTCGTGGTCTCCGAGCTCATCCGCGAGCAGGTGATTCGCCGCCTGCGCGAGGAGCTGCCGTACGGCGTCGCGGTACGTCTCGACGCCTTCGAAGAGCGCGGCGAGGGACGAACTGATCTTTCGGGGGACGCCACGCGCCCCCCGCGCCGCCCGGCACATGTCCGGACGGCTTCACCCCCCGTGGAGGTCGGGCTCTCGCCCAACCTCGCGCCGCATGGAGCGTCCCGCTCCAAAGGGCTTACCTTCGTGGCCGCAACGATCCTCGTGGAACGCGACGGCCACAAGGGGATGGTGATCGGCGCCGGCGGCAAGCAGCTCAAGGCGATTGGCTCCTCCGCCCGCGCCGCCATCGAGCGACTCCTCGGCACCCGCCTCTATCTCGACCTGCGGGTCAGCACCGCCCCCAACTGGCGCAACGAGGTGGCCAAACTACGCGCCCTCGGCTTCGAGCCGTGAGCCCCAGATCAATTTCCTCCGCGTAGCGGAGTCGATTGTGCTCCCTTCCCCTCCGGGCTCATCGTTACCCATAACCCCTTTGGCTGATACGCCTATCCCCTTAGCTCAGGACCAGTACCCGATGGGAACACGAAGGCACGAAAGGAGGAAAACGCGAAAAGTTTTGGTGGAGTTTTTTCGTGTTTTCAAGTTTTCGTGCCTTCGTGTTCCGCATTCGCCGATCTGTTCTGGGGCTTCATGAGCTAAGGGTATAGGCAGTTTGGCTGAAGACCAAGGCATCGAGCAGGGTTCCGCCCGAGCGGAAGGCGAGCCAGGCGAGGGTGATGTCGTCGAGGCGTTGCAGGCCTCGCCAGAGGGTCTGGGCGCCGGGCTCGCCGTCGCCCTTGCGGCCAAGGAAGCCACCGAGCTCGGCAACCATGCGTAGCATGGACACCACGATGCCCGACCGGTGCCACGGTGTTCAGCAAAAAAGTTATGGGACAGGGTGAGCTCCCTCCGGGAGGGGGCTGGGGGGAGGACGGTGGGAATGGGCAGGGTGGCCGAGCACAAAGCCCGACAGAGTCCTATCCTGCGTCCTTCCACCGCCGGATGGCGGCGAAGACCTCGGTGGGGGTGTCGCTGGTGGCGCCGTGGGCGCGGGCGGCCTCGATGACCGTCGGCTCATCCCAGCGAAGGAAGGGGTTGGTCGCCCGCTCCTCGGTCAGAGTGGAGGGGCAGGTCGCGGACCCTGCGGTGCGTTGCCGGCGCACCCGGGCGTAGCGGTCGGCGAGCGCCCGGTTGTCCGGCTCGACCCGGGCGGCGAAGCGGAGGTTGGCGGCGGTGTACTCGTGGGCGAACCAGACCTGGGTGTCGCCGGGGAGGGCGCGCAGGCGGGCCAGCGACGCCTGCATCTGCTCCGCCGTCCCTTCGAAGAGGCGGCCGCAGCCGCCGCCGAAGAGGGTGTCGCCGGTGAACAGCCACCCCTCGCGGGGGAAGTGGTAGCAGACCGCGCCGATCGTGTGGCCGGGGGTGTGGAGGAGGGTGGCGCGCAGCCCCACCACCTCCACGTCCGCGCCGTCGGCGAGCGCGCGGGTGAGACCGGGGATACGCGCTGCGTCGCTCTCCAGCCCCACGACCTCTACGCCAGGGAAGGCGGCGGCGAGGGCCTCGTTGCCACCTGTGTGGTCCCAGTGGTGGTGGGTGCAGAGCACCGCGGTGAGACGCAGCGACCGTTCCGCCAGGACCGCGAGGATCGGCTCCGCCTCGGGCGCATCCACCACCGCCGCCGTACCGCGTGCGGTGTCGGCAAGGAGGAAGGCGTAGTTGTCCTCAAAGCAGGGGATGGGGATGACCTCGACCATGGGTGTTTGTGCCGCAACACCCTGCCGTTGGGCAAGGTTTTAGATCTAATCGGTCGGGATTGGCTCTAGTGTCCAATGGCCCTCCATCGCACCCCGTCGCTCCCCGTCCTCACCCTTCTCCTCCTTGCGGTTGCTGCCTGCGGTGGTGGTAGCGGTGGCGGCGGGGATGTCAGCCTGGTGGGGAGCGCCCACAGCCAGGCAGCGGCGACTTCCCAGGTCGTTGCGCTCCATGTGAGCCCGCCGCAGGTGGTGGTGGCGGTGGGGGAGCCGGTGGCGGTGGCGGTGATCGCCGAGCTCGACGATGGCAGCGCCCGGCCGGCCGCCCCGGAGGAGGTGTCGGTGACCATCGACAACCCCGCCATCGCCACGGTGGACGGGACGGTGGTGAGCGGTATGGCCGAGGGACGCGCCACCCTCACGGTGCGCGACCCCCTGGACCCGGCGGTCCCGGCCGAATCGGTTCCGGTGGTGGTGGCGACGCGCATGGCGCCGGTGGTGGAGCGGCTCGGTGTCGACGAGGCGAGCCCCGGCGACCTTCTGCCGATCTTCGGTGACCACCTCACCTCGCCCCTCGGCAACACCACGGTGACCGTCGCCGGCCTCGACGCCGAGGTGGTGGAGGCAGGGCGCCAGATCCTCGTGGTGCGCGTGCCGGCGGACGCGGTGGGCGGCGGCGTGGCGGTGACCGTGGCGGAGTTGGAGGCGAAGGATCGGCCGTGGCTCCACGTGGCGGTTCCGGTGGCGGACGACCCGGCGGCGAACCGCTACACCGTGGCCACCGGCTCGACCCCCGGCGAGGTCTTGATCCACTTCGCCGTCGATCTCCCCGACGGCACCCCGGTGGCGGCGACCGCGGCGAACAACGGCTCCAACTGGAACGGCCACCGCATCGAGTCGGCGGGCGGCGAGATCCTCGGGGGCACCCCGGCAGTGGGGGAGGGGTACGGCTACTTCTCCGACCTCCCTGGTGACCTGTACCGCATCCTCACGGTGAGCAACGGCGAGGTGGTGGTCCCGTATTCCACCGGCGATCTCATGGTCGAGCCGACCAGGCCGAAGGTGGCGCGGGTCTCGCTGCTGCCGGCCACCGGCGACGGTCGGGTCGCGAGCCGCTTCGCCATCGACTTTGCCGACATCACCCTGGTCGGGGCGGTGCGCGGCGCCTTTCTCGTGGAAGACGCGGAGGTGGTCGCCAACCGCAGTGGCGACACGGTCCACTTCCGTCTCACCAATCTGCGCGACGGCGCCAGCCGGCCGCTGCCGGACGGCACCCGCATCGCCATCACCGCGGTGAACAACGGCTGCGACTGGCAGGGCCACCGGATCGAGTCGTGGGGCGGCGAGATTCTCGGCGGCGAGCCGGCGGTGGGCAGCGGCTACGGCTACTTCTCCAAGCTGCCTGGCCGCGACTATCGTCTCTTCACCGTCACCGAGGGGGTGGTCGAGGGCGACTACACCCCGGACCCGGTGACCGTGCGCGCCGGGTTCACGGGCAAGGCGATGCTCCAGGCGGTGCTCGCACGTAGCGACGGGACGATCGCCGTGCGCGGCGCCGTGGCGATTACCCCGATCTCCCTGGTGCCGCCCGCGGCGGACTCGGCCCGCGTCAGCGTTACCCCTCAGGCGCTCCTCGCCGACGGCGGCGACCACCGGGCCACCCTCACCGCGCTCGGTCTGGCGGCCCCTGCCGGCCGTCCGCTACCCACCGGCACCCGGGTGGCGGTGACCGTGGCGGACAACGGTAGCGACGGCGGCGGCTTCCGGGTTCGTTCCGTGGGCGGCTCTATTGTGGGGGGGACGCCGGTCGCGCGAAGCGGCTTCGGCTACGCCTCCGACCTCCCCGGCGACGCCTTCCGACTCTTCACCGTGGTGGGAGGTGGGGTG